>JBKKBU010000160.1:0-24501 GCA_046713755.1 Mycobacteriales bacterium | reverse complement strand
CGATCCGCTCACCGGCAAGGCCCTGGTTGCCGGAGCCCGGTCCTGGACCAACGTGTTCTCCGACGAGGTCGTGGCGCTTGGCGCGGAGCGCCCCGACGTCGTCGCGCTCACCGCCGCGATGCTCCAGCCAGTCGGCCTGCAGGCGTTCTCATTGGCCTACCCGGAGCGCACCTTCGACGTCGGCATCGCCGAGCAGCACGCGGTCACCTCAGCAGCGGGTCTTGCCATGGGGGGCATGCACCCGTTGGTCTGCCTCTACGCGACCTTCCTCAACCGGGCCTTCGACCAGGCCCTCATGGACGTGGCACTGCACCAGCTGCCCGTGACGTTCGTGCTCGACCGGGCCGGCGTCACCGGTGACGACGGCGCGTCGCACAACGGCATGTGGGACCTGTCGATCCTGCAGGTGGTGCCAGGCTTGCGCATCGCTGCACCTCGCGACGGCGCGACGCTGCGCGAGGAGCTTCGCGAGGCCGTGGCGATTGCCGACGGTCCGACTGCCGTGCGCTTCCCCAAGGGCCCGGTCGGTGACGACCTCCCGGCGCTGGAGCGCCGCGGCTCCGTCGACGTCCTCCACCGCGGTACGACGGATGATGTGCTGCTCGTCGCGGTCGGTGCGACCGCCCGCATGGCGCTCGATGTGGCGGCCCGGTGCGCCGACCAGGGCGTCGGCGTGACCGTCGTGGACCCGCGCTGGGTAATGCCTGTCCCGACCGAGCTCGTCACCCTGGCGGCCGGTCACAGCCTCGTCGTCACCGTCGAGGACGGCGGCCGGGTCGGCGGGGTCGGGACCCAGGTCGCGCAGACGCTGTCCGACGCCGGCGTCGACGTCCCGACCCGTCAGGTCGGTATTCCGCGCCGCTTCCTCGACCACGCCACCCGCGCAGAGGTGCTCGTCGAGATCGGCCTCACCGCGCAGGACGTCGCCCGCACCATCGTCGAGACCATGGCCCGGCTGGCCGGCCTGGACGTCGACGCCGCGCAGGCCGCGCCGCATGACACCGAGGCCGACCGACGCTGACGGTTCAGCGGTAGAGGACGTCGCGGACCCAGGGCGCGTCGATCGCCGGGTCGCGCAGTGGGAGCTCGCTGGTGCCGCCCTCGGGGACCAGCGTCAGCTCGTCGGCCGTGACGAGCAGTGGGCGGGGGAAGCCGCGGTCTTCGCCCGTCGTCGCCGCAGCTGCGGCCGGTCCGAAGGCAGGGTCGATGAGAGCGAGCTTGGTCCAACCGCGTCGGCGCATCGGGACGACGGCGGCGCCCATGCCACCGGCGTCCGCGGCGAGCCCGGCGCGGAGGGCGCGCGAGCCGAGCAGCGTGACCACGTCGCAGTCGCCGAGCGGGCGGAGCTGCCCCTTGGCATCGGCCCGGACCCGCTCTGCGGCCAGGGACCCGAGGTCCTCGAGCATCAGTGCCATGCGGTCCCACTCGACGCCAGCGTCTAGACCGAGGTTGTCGATCACCGGGACCGGCAGCACCACGACGCGGTCCGGGTCGTTCGGGTCGAGGTCCACGGCGCCGAGGCCCAGATCGAGCGCGTCTCCGAGGATGCGGTTGCGGACCCAGTCGAGCCCGGGATGCAGCATGTGGTCGATCGGCAGGCCGACCGGCCGCAGCCGCTCCTGGACCGCGGCGGCGCCGAGGTCGGCGGCCCAACGGCGGGCCAGCAACCAGGCGGTGAGCCGGGCTCGTCCGGTGGCCTGCTCCGGGTCGTGGCCGGCCAGCGCGCGGCGGCATTCACCCCACGGGACCCATACGGTGGGGGAGCCAGGCAGCGTGATGCCGAGCTTGGCAGGCTCGATGTCCACGTCGTGCAGGACGCTGACGGCGAGCACGCCGCGGCGCAGCTCGACGTGGGTGGGTGCCTGCATGTCATGACGCTACCCGCGGACGACCCCCCTCGCACCTCGTCAACCGGGTGACTCACGGCGGCTTCACGCTTGCTCCACTAGCGTCGCGGGAGTGCGGGTGCTGGTGGGCGAGGACGAGCGGCCCCTCGCCGATGCCGTGGCTCGCGGCCTGCGGCGGGAGGGGATGGCTGTCGACGTGGCGTACGACGGTGAAGACGGCCTCGAGAAGGCCCTCATCACCAGGTACGACGTGCTCGTGCTCGACCGGGACCTACCCGGCCGGTCCGGCGACGACGTGTGCCGGGCGCTGGTGGCCGACGGTGCCTTGACCCGGGTGCTCATGCTGACCGCGGCCAAGGGGTTGCAGGACCGCGTGGATGGGCTCGAGCTCGGCGCCGACGACTACCTCGGCAAGCCGTTCGCCTTCGAGGAGCTCGTCGCGCGGGTCCGGGCCCTCGGTCGGCGGGCCACCCCGGCCGCGCCGCCCGTGCTCCACGGTCCGGACGGCCTGCTGCTCGACCCGGCCCGCCGCACCGCGACCCGACACGGCGTCGACCTGGAGCTCACGCGCAAGGAGCTGGGGGTCCTCGAGGAGCTGCTGCGAGCGGACGGGGCGGTCGTCTCGAGCGAGCAGCTGCTCGAACGGGTCTGGGACGAGCATGCCGACCCCTTCACGACCACGGTGCGGGTGACCGTCATGACCTTGCGCAAGAAGCTCGGCGACCCGCCGCTGATCAGCACCGTGGTCGGTGCCGGCTATCGGGTCACCCCGTGACACCGCCCGGGACAGCGCACGGGACGGCACCGGCGGGCGGCCGCACCACGCTCCGGTGGCGACTCACGATCGTCTACGGCGCCGTGGCCATCGCGGTCGGAGTGGTCCTGCTGCTGCTGTCCATGGTGCTGGTCGACCGGGCCCTCTCGGAGGCGCAAGTGTCGAACCCGCGCCTGGTGGTCCCGCTTTCCGACGGAAGCTTCATCACGCTCGGGGAGTACCAGGACCAGCTGCGGCAGGACACCCTCCGCCAGCTGTTCCGGCAGGGCCTGCTGCTGCTCGCGCTGATCGGGCTCGCCGGTGTCGGGGTCGCCTACTACCTCGCCGGTCGGGTGCTCACCCCGTTGCAGCGGATCACCACCACGGCCCGTCGGTTGTCCGCTGAGCAGCTCGACGCGCGCATCGCCCTGGGCGGGCCGGCTGACGAGCTCAAGGAGCTGGCAGACACCTTCGACGCGATGCTCGAACGGCTCGAGAAGTCCTTCGAGGCCCAGCGGCGCTTCGTCGCCGACGCCTCCCACGAGCTCCGCACCCCGCTGGCCGTGATGCGCACCGAGGTCGACGTGGCGCTTGCTGATCCGGCTGCCACGAAGCAGGACCTGCGGGCGGCCGCGCTCGTCGTACGCGACGCGACCGAGCGGGCCGACCGGCTGCTGGAGAGCCTGCTGCTGCTGGCGCGCTCCGACCGGCTCTCGGTGGACGGCCTGCCGGTCACCGAGCGGGTCGACCTACCGGCGGTGTGCGAGGCCGCGGTGGCGGCCATGGCGGCTGAGGTGGCCGCCAAGGGGTTGCAGGTCGCCACGTCGTTCGCCCCGGCTGCCGTTCACGGCGACGTTGGCCTGCTCGAGCGACTGGCCGGCAACCTCGTCGAGAATGCTGTCCGGCACAACGTCCCCGGTGGCTGGGTGCGCGTCGACACCGGCAGCGTGGACGGTCGCTCCCGGCTGCAGGTCACCAACACCGGACCCGAGGTGCCCGGCGCCGAGGTCGAAGCGCTCTTCGAGCCTTTCCGCCGGCACGGCACCGCCCGGACGGCTCGCCGTGGTGCTGGGCTCGGGCTGGCCATCGTCCGCGCGGGCGCCACGGTGCACGGGGGATCAGCCCGGGCCGAGCCGCGGCCGGGAGGCGGGCTGGTCGTGACGGTCGACCTGCCCGATGGCGCAGCGCAGGACTAGTCCTTCCGGGCCATTCGGGGGCTAGTTGCCGGCGAACAGCCCCCAGCCCGCCCGGGGATCACGCAGGCTCGTCGCATGCGGGAGACCACCAGTGTCCAGAGCGAGGTCGGACGCTGACCGTCGTCATCGGGGTGCTGCTGCACCCCCGCCGCACCTGATCCGGTGGGTGGCCAGTGATCCGAGGGGGGTTGCTGGTCACCCACCCTCGACGCGACTGCGCACTCTGAGGGGGGTGCGCAGTCGGCGGTTCGGCACCCTGTCAGGATCGCGCCATGGTGCAGCAACACGTCACGGTCCTCACCCTCGGGGTCTCGGATCTCGTGCGCAGGGGCCTCGTGGCGCCATGAGCGATCAGCCTGTCATCGGGCGGACCGTCGCGGGCAGCGAGCCGCACTGGCCGGAGCGGCCGACGCCCCGACGCATGAACGTCGTGGTGGTGCTCGCCGACGATCTGGGCTTCGCCGACCTGGGCTGCTACGGCTCGGAGATCGCGACCCCGCACCTCGACCGGTTGGCGGCCGAAGGCCTGCGGTTCACCAACTTCCACGTGACGCCGATGTGCTCGCCGACCCGGGCTGCTCTGCTCACCGGAAGGGACCCGCACAGCGTCGGTGTCGGTCATGTCGCGCACTCCGACTCGGGCTTCCCCGGTTATGCGATGGAGCTTGCGACCGATGTGGCCACGGTGGCCGAAGTCCTTCGCGATGCCGGCTGGACGACCCTCATGGCTGGCAAGTGGCACCTCGCGAAGGACAGCGACTGCGGCGACGCGGGTCCGCGGCACTCCTGGCCGTGCCAGCGCGGCTTCGACCGCTTCTACGGCTTCCTCGACGGGTTCACCAACCTGCACCACCCGCACCGGCTGTTGCGCGACAACAGCCCGGTGGAGGTCGACGTCTACCCCGACGGCTACTACCTCACCGACGACCTCACCGACCAGGCGATCTCGATGGTGAAGGCGGCCAAGGCAAGCGACCCGTCGCGACCGTTCTTCCTCTACCTGGCGCACGGCGCGGTGCACGCGCCGTTGCACGCCAAGGACGTCGACATCGCCCGCTACGCCGACCGCTACCGCGAGGGCTGGGACCGCTTGCGGGAGGAGCGGTTTGCCCAGCAGCAGCAGCTCGGGGTGGTCGCGCCGGAGACCGAGCTGGCGCCGCGCAACGGTGAGCGTGGCAGCGACGTGCTGCCCTGGGACGAGCTGCCGCCGGAGCAGCAGGAGCTGTTCGCGCGCTACATGGCGGTCTACGCAGCGATGGTCGACAACGTGGACCAGCAGTTCGGGCGGCTGCGGGCCGCCCTCGAGGAGCTGGGGGAGTGGGACGACACCGTCGTGCTGTTCACCTCCGACAACGGCGCGTCACGCGAGGGTGAGGCAGAGGGCACGACGGCCTACTACCAACACCTCTTGGGTACGACGGATCTGGCCGCGGACCTGGCGCGGCTCGATGAGGTCGGTGGGCCGACCACGACGCCGCACTACCCGCGCGGCTGGGCGATGGCGTCGGGCCCCCCGTACCGGCACTACAAGATCAACACGCATGCCGGTGGTCACTCGGTGCCGATGGTGCTGAAGGCGCCGGGCACGCCCGACCCCGGCGGGTTGCGTCGGCAGTGGCAGCACGTCACGGACGTGCTGCCGACCGTCCTCGAGCTGGTCGGAATCCCGGCGCCCACGGTGCGATCCGGAGTCGAGCTGCGCCCTCCGACGGGGTCGTCGTTCGTGCCTGTCATCGGATCGGCCGACACCGACTCGACGCATCGTGAGCAGCTGTTCGAGATGGTCGGACACCGCGGCTTCTACCGCGACGGCTGGGAGGTCGTGACGCTGCACCGCCCCCTCACCGCGTTCGCGGACGAGGAGTGGGAGCTCTACGACCTGCGGGCCGATCCGACCGAGCTGCGCGACCTGGCGACGGTCCACCCGGACAAGCTGCGGGAGCTCGGGGACGCCTGGGAGGCAGCTGCGAAGGCCGGTCAGGTCTATCCGCTGGACGAGGGGTCCGGCGTCAAGTTCCTCCAGCGCCCACCGCGATCCGCGGTCTTCGCCGAGCCCGTCCGGCTGTTGCCCGGGACGCCGACCCTGGAGCGCTGGCGCTCGCAGCAGCTGATCGCCAACCGGTCCTTCACGGTCACGGTCGAGATCACGGAGCCCGGCGACGGGGTGCTGGTCGCGCACGGCGACCAAGGCGGCGGCTACCTGCTCTACGTCCTGGACGGCGTGTTGTGGTTCGCCCACAACGACGGGCGGGGCCGCCTAGGCACCCTGGCGGGTGGCCCGGTCGGGAGCACCGTTGAGATGCGCTTCACGGCACCTGGCGGTGGCGTCTGGTCGGTGGCGCTCGCTGTCGAGGGCACCGAGGTGGCGACGGGCGACGGCTTCGCGCTTCTCTACCCGATGGCGCCGTTCGAGGGCATCGACGTCGGGATCGACCGCCGGTCACCGGTGTCGTGGGACCTGCGGCAGGCGCATGGGCCTTTCCCCTTCACCGGAAAAATCGGCGCAGTGACCTACCGGCCAGGGGAGCACGCGCCGGACTCGCCGGTCGCCCTGCTGCCCATGCTCCGGGAGCTCGGTCGCCGCTTCGAGTGACGGCTACTGGCTGCAGGGGTGGCTGCTGGCCCAGTCCCAGCCCGCGGCCTCGTCTTCCAGCATGCCGCTGCTGGCGCCGCAAGCGCACATGGCAGTCCACCCGCCGACGGCCGTCCTGGTCACGCTGCTCAGCGGTGAGGAGGCCCGGGTGGCGGGTTCGGGCGCCTGCTGGCGGGCGCCCTTGTCGCTTTCCTTGAGAACCTTCACCCCTCGTAGGTGCCCGCACTCGGGGCTGGCCATGCATCACGATCTGGGAGATGCCGGTCCGGCGTAGGCAGATTGTCGACGAAGCAGGATGATCGCGACAAAGATTTCTGCTTAAGCATCAGGGGGTCTTGTTCCCAGATCCCGGAGCGCGCATGCTGCCGGGCGAGCGCGCCGGGGGGTGTGCTGACGGGGGGCGGGTCATGGGTACACGGGTGCGCCGGGGGCGTCGAATTCTCATCGCGGTGGCGTTCGTCGGCGTAGCGGCCATCCTCGGGAGTGCGGCGGTCTCGGCCACCTCCTCGGGAGAGATCTATGCCTGCGCCAAGCGCGACAACGGGCAGTTGCGGGCGGTGTCCGCGACGCAGGTGTGTTCGTCGAGTGAGACCCGGCTGGTCTGGAACGCGCAGGGCCCGGTCGGCCCGGCCGGTCCGGCCGGTCCGGCGGGGGTGCCAGGCCCACAGGGACCCATCGGCCCGCAGGGTCTCCAGGGTCTCCAGGGTCTCCAGGGTCTCCAGGGTCTGACGGGTCTGACGGGTCTGACGGGTGCTCCCGGTGAGCCAGGAAGTATCGGTCCACAGGGCGTCCCCGGTGAGCCGGGTTCCGCCGGAGCAGCGGGTGCCGCGGGTCCGACAGGTGCGACCGGCCCGGCGGGCCCGGCGGGCTCCATCGGCGCAACGGGACCGGCCGGACCAGCCGGACCGGCTGGCTCAGGCGGGACGCCTGCGGCACCGCCGACGCCCTACGTCGGTAACTTCCAGCTCGAGCTGAACGGCGTGGGACAGGGTGCCCTGACGTCGTTCGCCGGGTGCAGCACCAGTTTCCCGTCAGGTGGTGGGCCGGCGCAGATCAGCGACTGCGTCTTCACGATGCGTCCGCCCAACGCGCCCGGAATCTACGACTGGCTCACAGACCGGATCGCCGGCGAGCCCTCCGCTCGGAACCTGCGGATCGTCCGGCTGAGCAGCATCGGCGCGGCGATCGATGAGGTTGTCGTGCGGGGTGGGGAGCTGAAGTCGCTCGCGTTCTCCGGGCTGCACGCGAGTGACAGCGCGCAGGTGCTGATGTCGTTCACGGTGGTGCCGGAATCCGTGCAGAGCGCTTCGACCGCGAGTGGGGTATCAGCGGCGACCACACAGTCGTTGGCGTCGTCGAACTTCCGGGTCTACCTGACAGGGGTGGACGGCACTCGGATCGCCGCCGTCTCCAGCATCGGAGTGGACCTTCCCGTAGCGATCGGCATCGCGTCCGGCGAGCGCCGCGTGCGACCCGCTGGTGCCCCGAGCTTCCGGCCGATCACACTGTCGGCAGCAACCGGCGGGACGACCTTCGCCGATCTCCAGCAATGGTCCGACGAGGTGGTCAGGGGGAGTGGCTCACCGCGAACCGGCCGGGTGGAGGTTCTGACGGCGAATCTCGCCGCGGTGGACTTCCAGTTCGATCTCACCGGCCTGTGGCCGACCCGCGAACTGGATCCGTTCCCGACAGACGGCACCAGGCGCACGATCGAACTGGCCGTCGGGGGGTTCACGCTGACGCCGTAGTCAGAACAACAGCAAGGGCCCCGGCGCTAACGCCGGGGCCCTTGCTGTTCACGCACTGTCCAGGAGGACTAGATGACGTGGAGGTTCTCCGCCTGCGGGCCCTTCTGGCCCTGAGCGATGTCGAACTCCACGCGCTGGTTCTCCTCAAGCGACTTGTAGCCGTCGCCCTGGATGGCGCTGAAGTGGCAGAAGACGTCAGCCCCGCCGCCGTCCTGGGCGATGAAACCGAAGCCCTTCTCGGCGTTGAACCACTTCACGGTGCCCTGAGCCATGCTGATCTCCTTGAATACTTGTGCAGCCCCGCGGACGCGGTGCCTGACGCCACTGACAACTAACGCGGCGTTCAAGAACGTGCGAGAGGTGCAAGCAACTGCGTACAGGCTACCGCGTGTCGGGCCTTACGTCGCTGGTCGGGGAAAATTTCCGCTCTCGGCCCATCCGGGCGTACGGCGGCACCGCCCCGGTCACCTCGGCGAAGCCGAGCCGCCGTAGCAGCCGCATCGAGGCCTCGTTGCCGGGCAGGACCTCGGCGGTGAGTCGCCGCACCCCGGGCTGCTGCTCGGCCCAGGCGCACATCAGTGCGACCGCCTCGGTCCCGAGTCCCCGGCTCCTGGCACCGGCCGCGAGGCCGTAGCCGATCTCCACGTCACCGTCCGGACCGGGTCCCCCGAGCCAGCCGCAGTCGCCGACCACCTCGCCCCCGATCACCACGAGCCAGCCGCCGTCCTCGCCGGGGCCGCCGTGCTCCGCGAGCGGCCGCAGCGCGTCAGCGGTGTCGTCGTGCGGCCAGCCCTCGGCGGCCGTGTGAGGGGCCAGCACGAGATCGAGCGACTGCCCCTCGAGCACAGCCACCGCGACGTCGTACGGCACGGGGACCAGGCTGACCCGCTCGCCGTGCAGGTGCGGGAGCGTCACTCCGGTTGGGGCGGCTCGGCGATCGGCTCGAGCAGGGCCGCGCTGAGCGCCTCGGCCACGACCGCGACCTGCCACGCCCGCGCGCCAGCATGGGTGAGCGCAGCGGTGACCGTGGCGGCGCTGACCTCCGCGGGCGGCTGCCAGGCCAGTCGTCGTAGGGCGTCGGGCTGCAGGAGGTTCTCGGCAGGCATGGAGTGCTGCTCCGCCAGGGCCGAGATGGCGGCCCGGACCCGGGCCAGCCGGCGGGCCGCGATCGGGTCGCGCTCGGCCCAGCGGTTGGCGGGTGGCGGACCGTCGCCGACGGGCACGGGCTGCGGCAGCTGGTCATCGGGGAGCTGGGCTGCGTCGCGTAGGGCACCGAACCAGGTGTCGACGTGGCGCCGCGTGGCGCGGCCGCCGAAGACCGGCAGCTCCATCAGCTCGGCCGGGCTGGTGGGCCAGCGGGTGACGGCGGCGACGATCGCGGAGTCCGGCAGGATGCGGCCGGGTGCGACGTCGCGGCGACGCGCCATCGCGTCGCGGACCTCCCAGAGGGCCCGGACACCAGCGAGCTGCCGCCGGTTGCGCAGCTTGTGGATGCCGGAGGTGCGTCGCCAGGGGTCCTGTCGAGGACCGGCGGCGGGAGCGGTGCGGACCGCCTCGAACTCCTCGTGGGCCCAGTCGAGCTTGTTCTGACCGGCGAGCTCGGCCTCGAGGGCGTCGCGGAGCTCGACGAGCACCTCGACGTCGAGGGCGGCGTAGACCAGCCAGGACTCGGGCAGCGGCCGGGTCGACCAGTCGGCAGCGCTGTGACCCTTCTCCAGCGCGAAGCCGAGGACGTTCTCCACCATGGCGCCGAGCCCGACGCGCTCGAAGCCCGCGAGGCGGCCGGCCAGCTCGGTGTCGAAGATCCGCTGCGGCACCATGCCGACCTCGGCCAGGCACGCGAGGTCCTGCGACGCGGCGTGCAGGATCCACTCGGCGTCCTGCAAGACATCGGACAGCGTGAACAGGTCGGGGCAGCCGATGGGGTCGATGAGGGCGGAACCGGCGCCGACGCGGCGGAGCTGCACGAGGTAGGCCCGCTGCGAGTAGCGATAGCCCGACGCGCGCTCGGCGTCGACGGCCACGGGCCCCGTGCCGGCGGCGAAGCGGGCGACGACCTCGGCCAGCGCGGCGCTCGTCTCGACCACGGGCGGGACGCCGTCGCGGGGGAGGAGCAGGGGGGTGGCTGTGGGCAGGTCAGCCGGCTCGGGGGAGCCGGCCACGCCCTCCTCGTGACCCGGCAGGGTCGTCGTCACACGCAGACCTTACGGCGAAACCTGTCGTTGAGCGCCGTATTCGTCGTGGCGTCCCCGATTTACCTCAGCGGCCCTGGCTCACACCCTGGCAGCGGGGCCGGCTCCACCGCGTGGACGACTACCGGATTCGCGATCCCCTTCAGCGTCAGCGGTCCGCGCGACGAGCTCGTCACCCGGTCGCTGAGGAGGTCGAGCGTGTGCGGGGACACCAGTACTTCACCAGGCTTCGCAGCACCCTCCAAGCGCGCCGCCAGGTTGGTCGGCATCCCGATCGCCGTGTACGTCCGGTGGGTGTCTGATCCGAACACGCCCACGGCGCAATAGCCGGTGTTGATACCGACGCGCAGCTCGAGCGTCAGCTCCCCGACCTCCTGGCGGAGTGCCTCGACCAGCCGGGGCATCTGAGATCGCATCGCGAAGCCCGCCTGGGCCGCCGCCCAGGCATGTTCCTGCGGAGCCATCGGAGCCGGGGCACCGAAGATCACCAGGATGCCGTCGCCGGCGAACGTCCCCACGGTGCCTTGGTAGGCGTAGGCAAGGGACGTCATGTCACGCAGGTACGAGTCCAAGATCTTGGCCAGGACACCGGGCGTCACCCGGTCTGCGAGCGAGGTGAAGCCGACCATGTCCGCTGACAGGATCGTCACCTCGCGGCGTTCCTGGACCTCCGCTCGGGTCAGGCGCCCCGACATCAGTTCCGCAACCACCGACGGAGCGAGGAATCGCCGTACCTCGTTGAGCGCCGTCATGCGGGCGTTCTGCATGGCGGTGGCGACCAGGTCGGCAACACCCCGCACCGTGTCGAGGTCGACGTCGTTGAAGGGCGCGAAGAAGCCCGAGCGCTCGCCCATCCGCCCGACGGCCAGGACACAGTCACCGTCCGACACGGGTACGACGATGAACGCCGGAACGCTGAGGATCGCCCTCGCGGCGGCCACCCAGCCGTCGTCCGCCAGCTCAGCCGCGATGATGGCGCCGCCCGCGTCGATCACGGCAGGCGGGAGCAACAGGGTCGCCCGCGCGTCCGCCGGGGTCGCGCCGGGTGGATACCCGGTCCACGCAAAGGGCTCGTAGGAGTCACCCGACCGGCGGAAGGCAACGGTCCGTTGCACGTGCAGCTTTGACTCGACGAGGGCGAGCACGGACGCGAGGGCAGGCTCGAGCTCGGTGTGCACACCCAGCTTCTGGCCGAGGCTGGCCAGCAGCGCGAAACCCCGGCGTCGCACCTCCAGCTCCATGCCCGCCGACTGCGCCCGCCGACTGAGCCGGAGGGTCTCGGCAGCGAGTTCGTCGAGCTGCCGACGGAGGTAGCCGAGCTCGGCTTCGGTGTCGTCGGTCAAACGCTCAACAGGCACAGCACGCCGGTCCAGTCCAGCGGCCTGGCGGCGCCTGCGACGGGACCGATCTCGACTCCGGTGTAGAAGCCGAGCAGGGGGATGTCGCCCAGGGCGGACCGGACTGCATGGCCTTCCTCATCAGGCATCGCCGACCCCATCACACAGCGTCCTGCGCAGTCGGCGTAGAGGGCGAGCAAGGGGGTGCGACCTGCCAGTCCCTCCACCAGCCGGGCGACCCGATCCTTGACGTACTCGAAGTCCGTCGAGACCCGCATCAGCTGCACCAGGGACCCAGCTTCAAGATCTGGCTCGAACATCACGAGTCCGTGCCGGGCTTCGTCCACCGCCAGGCACAGGCGGGTCTGGTACGCCTCTTCGTCGAACGGCCCGTACTTGTCCCCGCGGTTGACCCCGAGGATGACGTTGAAGGGGTACTGCTCTCGCGGAAGGGCCCCGTCGAGCAGTCCATCGATCACGTCGAGTGCGGGGCGGTCGTCGATCTCCAGCACCACAGGACCATCCGTGCGGGTGATCGTGTGGTACGAGCCGGCCGGCCGACACCCGTGCAGGACAGCGGTGTCCATGCGAAGGCCACCGCGGAACCCGACCGCGACAGCAGCGTCAGTGTCCGTGCCGTTCTCGGTGAACACATGCGAGTGCGTCGGCTGGAACGAGTCGATGAGGCCTGCGCCCGCCATACTCCGAGCCGGCCCGTACGCCGCCAGTAGTGCCGCCAGCAGCGGCGTGCCGAAGTTCAGCGCGAGTCCATCCGGGTGCGTCAGCCCGCGCTTGATGGAGGAGTACAGGAGCATGACGTCGAGCTCTTCGCCCATCGCCGCTGCGGCGAGTGCTTCACCGAGATCGTGGCCGACGGCCTCCTCGGACGTGCCGGCCAGCCCGGTTGCCGACGCGACCACCACCGAGGACGGGGGCAGCCCGCCGAGAACGGCGACACCGACCTCGTGCCCCTCGTAGCTCACGCCGGAGTTGGTGATGATGCCCATCGCCGTACCGCCGAGGATGCGAACGTCGCTACCGAGCTCGGCCCGGACCCCAGCAAGCACCTCGGCGGGGTCGTGGCGGCCGTGATGGAAGCAGAACGCCAGGTCGGCGGCCTCGAGGCCGGCGGCCTCGAGGGCTTCGCGCGCCGCCGCCGCTCCGGCGTCACGCGAGCCTGGGGCATCGACGTACGCGGTCCCCGCCCGGGCTGAGCTGTGCTGCGTCATTCGCACTCCACGGCGCGACCGCAGCCATCCGGGGCGACGGGCTTGCTAGGTGTCCTGGTCTTCGTTGGCTTGCTCACTCTGTCCCCCAACGTGGCGCCGTAGATGTTCAGGTCGAGACCTCCCTGTGACAGGCACGGGTCGCGGGTGGGTGGGGTGACGAACGCGCTGCTCGGCGGAATGTCTTCGGTCGCCGGGAACCATGAGCACGGGGCAGCCACGTCGAAGCCGTCCTCCGTTCCGCCCCTGGTGTCGCGACCGAGTACGACATCACGGGCGTCTGCCCAGACCGCGTAGCTGCGACCCGGCACAGCCGAGACGTAGAGGTAGTCCCCGAGCCAAGGAGTCCGGGCGCCGAGCTGCGCTTCGAGGCCAGGCTGTTGGGAAACCGTCGAGAGCCGCCGCCCGGTCCACGTGCGGCCCCCGTTCTTCGACAACGCCTCGTAGGTGTCAACAGCCGGCCCGGAGTTCAGGCCCGCCGCGGTGTTGCCTGGCGGGAGGGTCGGGGCGTACGCCCGGTCCACACGGGAGTCGTAGAAGACCACGTGGATCACCCCGTCAGCGGCGGCGATGTCGGGGAACCACTGGTGTCCCTTGCGGGTCTGGTCGACCACTACGGGGGGACTCGACCAGCGGACGCCGTCCGGGGACGACTGCACGAAGACCTTCGCCTGACCCGACGGCAGTCGCGCACTCCACGCCAGGTGCACACCGCTGGCATCCGCCGCGACCGCTGAGAGGGTGCGGATCGGGGAGAACGTGAAGCCGGTCGCGCAGGCGAAGGCGCCATCGCCGCAGGGAAAAGAGTTGTGCTGAGCCTGGTCGGACGACTTGGGGCTCGCATTCGTCCCGGCGTACTGGGCGGAGTTGAACGGCTGGACGCGGGTCACGCGTGTAAAGGCGCTGAACGACGCTCCGCCGTCCGTCGACCGCGACAGCAGCACATCACTGGAAAGGCCATCCGCCCCCATGGTGGTCGCGGTCACGTAGACGTTGCCGTCCGGCCCGATGGCCACGTCCGAGTCGTGGGGCCCTCCGGGGTACGACGCGATGGCGACGGGCGGCAAGAACGTCGCGCCGTGGTCGGTCGAACGAGCGACCTCGATCCATCTCTCAAGCCCCGAGCAGGGCCCGATGGAGTTCGCTACCGACTCGAGGACGATGCGCGGGCAGTTGCTGTAGGCGACGTAGACGTTGCCCTCGTGTGGACCGTTCGTGATGTCGACCGCGAGGTTGGGCTTGTCCGGCGCCGTGGTCAGGTCCGGGGCGCCTTTCGCGTCTGCGTTGACCCCCACGGTGCGGACGTAGCGGCTGCCGTCCCGGTCGAACGTCGACACCACGATGTGGAAGTCGACGGGCCCAGCTTGATCTGCCTTGATGTCAGGGCACAGGGCGCCGTAGAAGAGCCGACCGTCACGGTCGAAGGCCATCGTCGCGTCGACCTGTCCGCAGTTCGTCGTCGGCAGCTCCGCGGTGAGGTCCTCGGCGTAGCCGGGCAGCAGGCTCGCGCTCCAGCTGCTGCCACCGTTGGTCGAGCGGTAGAAACCCAACCATCCCTGCGCGTTGGCGATCGGGACATAGCGCTGCTCGCCGGAGCACTGATCCACAGCGCCGGCCACGATCACGTGGGGGTTACGGGGGTTGACGGCGACGGCGGGCTCAGCTTGCTGTCGCCGACTGGTGGCGCAGAAGCGGTGCGTCCCGTCGCTGGTGCCGTCCAGCCTCGAGTAGGAGCCCGCTGTGTTGTCCTGGGTTACACGATCGTCGGTCACCCGGTCGGAGCTGGGCTGCCGCGCCGTAGCGGGTGTGCCCAGCGAGGCGAGCAACAGTCCACCCAGCGTGACGAACAGCAGTAGCAGGCGTCGCCCCATGGTGATCCCCGATTGATCCGCTGCCGATGACACTCGACGTGAGTTTGCAGCGTATTGCCCCACAATGCCGCCCGCTGTCACCCAGGCGACACGTGATCGTCGGGGTTAGCGGATCACTCCGGCGCGCATCGCCAGCGCGACCATCTCGGCACGGTCGCCGGTGCCCAGCTTGCGGGCGATCCGGGCAAGGTGCGACTTGACGGTCAGGGCGGACAGGCCGAGCTCGTCGCCGATCTGCTTGTTGCTCTGGCCGTCGGCGACGAGGCGGAGCACCTCGATCTCGCGGCCGGACAGCTCGCTCACGCCGGAGTCGACCGGGCCGCCACGCAGACCAGCGGCCAGCAGCGATGCGACGGACGGATCGGCGTAGACGCCACCGTCGAGCACGCGGCGGACGCCGTCGGCGACGACGACCGGCGAGGCGGACTTCAGCAGGTAGCCCTGCGCGCCGGCCACGAAGGCGGCACGCACGCTGTAGGGGTCGTCGGCGGCAGACAGCACGACAAGCCGCTGCCAGCCGGCCGCGCGCAGGTCTGCGAGCAGGTCGAGGCCGGAGCCGTCCGGCAGGCCGAGGTCGAGGACGCACAGCTCGCGCGGACCGGACAGGTTCGCGCGAGCGCGGGCCTCTCCGATGGTCGCGGCCTCGACGACCTCGCGGGCACCCATCATCTTCAAGCGGTTGACCATCGACTCCCGCACCAGCGGGTGGTCGTCGACAACCATGGCACTGAAGCCGGGCGCCTCGCCGCTTCCGGCCTGTGCCGGGATGCTGTCGATTGCGCTGTCCAGTCCGGCTGCCACCGCGTCCTCCACGTTCGTACGTCGCTCCCGGCGGGCGGGTGCTACCGCTCCGGTTCGGTCAGTGCTTCGGCGGCTTGGGCGCCGCGCTGTAGCCCGACCGCCGCAGAAGATGCCTGCGGATTGCTCCGACCGGCTCAGCGGGTGGGGCACTGCTCCATTTGGGGGATCCGAGCGCGGATTGCTTCACATGGCTCCTACCGGTGCCGACCCCCCTCACATGGCCACCCCTCTGGCCTGTTCGAAGTGCCCGAGCAGGAGGCTCCCTTTGATGCGACGCGCGACCGCCGCCGTCGGCCTACTCACGCTCGTCGGCGGCCTCGGCGGCCTCGGCGTGGTGGCGAGCGCGGGCCCGACCCTGTCCGCGGTGGTGTCGTACGACGACGCGGTGACCAGCGTTCCCGGCGTACGCGTCGTGTCGGCCTTCCCGAGCGTGCGGGCCGCCCTCGTGCGTGGCGACCGCGCAGCGCTGGCCCGGTTGGCGAGGTCTGCAGGCGTTCGTGGGGTATCGCCCGACTCGGCGGTCTTCATGACGGGGTCCGGCAGGGTCGATCGGGACGGCGGTGTCTACGCCGCCGCGGGCCTGGGCGGCCGGGCCGGTAAGCAGGGTGCCGGTCAGGGCATCCGCGTGGCGGTCGTCGACACGGGCGTGTCCGACACGGCCGCGCTCACGCGCGCCTCGGGTCGGCTCGTCGATGCCGCCGACAGCTCCAGCGTGGGCGACGAAGGCGGCGCGGTCCGGACGCAGGGCGAGTTCGTCGATGGCTACGGCCACGGGACGTTCATGGCCTCAGTCGTCGCCGGTGGCCGGGTCGGCAAGCACTACCTCGGGGTGGCGCCAGCCGCGACGGTGCTCGTGGTGCGGGTCGCGCGGCCCGACGGGACCAGCTCGCTGTCGAAGGTGCTCGGCGGCTTGGACTGGATCGCGGCGCACCCCGCGCAGGTCGACGTGGCCAACCTGTCTTTCTCGCACGACCGTCCGATGGACGGCTACGGCGCCGACCCGCTGACGGACGCCGTCGAGCGGGTCCGTGACGCCGGTGTGACGATCGTGGTTGCCTCCGGCAACAAGGCAGATCGGGTGGGTGACCCTGGCTTCACGCCGCGGGTCCTCACCGTCGGTGCTGCCGACCTGACGGCCGATCGAGTCCTCGTCGCCGACTTCAGCGGCAGTGGCGTGGTGGCGGGCGTCCGCAAGCCGGACGTCGTGGCCAGCGGCGTCGGGGTGCTCGGCATGCTGCCGACCGACTCTCTCGTCGTCCGGGAAAGCGGCCGCCCCGCCCGGGCCGACGGGCTGTGGAAGGGCTCCGGCACCAGCCAGGCGACAGCTATCGCCAGCGGCCTCGCGGCTCTCCTGCTCGAGCGGCACCCGGGGGCCACGCCCGCACAGGTGAAGGCCTCGCTGCGCTCGGTCGCCACCGACCTGCCGGGAGCGCGCGACGGCGTGGGCCTGGTCGCGGTGGCCAAGCACCTCGTGAGCGGGCCTGACGGGCAGCCGCTGGATGGCTCCGGCGGAGATCCGACCGGCGAGGGATCCTTCGACGCCAGCTCCTGGGGTGCCAGCAGCTGGGGCTCCACCACCTGGGCGGCGAGCTCGTGGGCACGCGCCAGCAGTTGGGCGGCGAGCTCGTGGGCGGCCAGCACCTGGGCGGGTCGCTTCGACCCCGCTGGCGGGCCCGACCGGGAGGCCGACCGGTGACCAGACCTGATCCGCTCAGGACGATCCGGGCGATCGCCGTCCTCAGTGGCGTCGCAGCGATGGTCCTGCTGCCGCTGCTCGGCTGGGGCGATGTCCCGTGGTGGGCAGCACCCGTCCTGGCCGTCGCCGTGGCGATGTCCGAGACGGCCGTGGTGTACCTGCAGTTCGGCCGGCAACGCTGGCAGTTCTCCCTCACCGAGGCCGCGATCGGCGCGGCCTGGGTCGTCAGCACCGGCGCCTGGACGGTCGCGGCCGTCTGCGTGGGTGTCGGGGTCGCCCAGGGGCTGCGCAAGCAGCCCAACCTCAAGCTGATCTTCAACATCGCCACCTTCGCCCTGGCCGCGGCCACCGGATCGCTCCTGGCCGAGGCGCTCGGCGGTGGCATCTACGGCGCCGCGCTCGGCATGGTGGCGTTCTGGTTGATCAACCACGGTCTGGTTGCCGTGGCCGTCGCTCTGACGAGCGGTCGCAACGTCGGCTCACTGCTGCTGTCCAGCGCGCCGATGTCGCTCGTGCACACGGCCGGCAACTCCTCGATCGGTCTGCTCGCGGCGTTCCTGGCGATGGACGCCCCGCTGGGGCTGCTCGGCCTGCTGGTCCCGCTCGCGCTGCTGTGGACCTCCTACGACCAGCAGACCCGCCGCAGTGCCGAGGCAGGGCTGTTCGCCGAGCTCGCGCGTGGTCAGGAGCAGGCCACCGGCCGCTCCAGCGACGTCTCCGCGCAGGTCGTCGTCACTGCCGCTGCGCGGCTGCTGGGCGGCGCCGACGTCGAGATGGTGCTGCTCGCGGCCGACGGGCCGGTGCGCTACGCCGGCGACGAGACCGGCGTGCTCGAGCGCCGCCGAGTGGTGTCCGACGCCTTCGACGAGCCGTGGGTCCTGCGAGCCCTCGGCGAGCGGGGCGTGTCGACGGGTGCCGAGGACGGCCGCCCGTTCGTCGCTGCCGTGCTCGGTGAGCCGGGCTCGCCGCTTGCCGTCCTGCGCGCCTGCCGGCCGCGCGGTGCTGCCGGCTTCGGTCGGCGCGAGGTCCGCCTCGCGCAGGTGCTGGTCGGTCAGGCCGAGGCCTGGCTGTCGGTCGCGGACCTGTCGACCAAGAACCGGCTCGTGGCCGAGCAGGTCGAGCTCGCCGGCGACTCGGCCCGTGCCCTGGGCGACCTCGGCGCGGCCACCGCGCCCGCGCTGACGGTGCTGCGTGAGTCCGCTGAGCGCTTGGCCCGTCTCGCCGGATCCGCCGGTGGAGTCGACGACATCGTCGAAGAGCTCCATCTCGTCGAGCGCGCTGTCGCCTCGCTGCTCGGCGCGATCGCCCTCGCCGCCGAGCCCGATCTGCTCGGCGCCGCCTCCGACGTCAGTGTCCCCGCCCCGGCTCGACCGGCGACGGACTGGACCACGACCGGCGTGCTGCGGTAGGCGCTGCCCATGACCCCCGGCTCAGCCCTGCGCGCACGACGCCGCACCGGGTTGCCGCTCGCGCTGTGGGCGGGGCTCCTCTGCGGCGGCTCGGTGCTGGCCGTGGTCGGCATCACCGCTGCCTTCCTGCGCGCGCAAGGCGAGCTGTCCGCCGTGGCGATGCAGGCCCTTGCGCTGGCGGCCTCGGCCGGGCTTGCCCTCACGCTCGTGGCGGTCATCGGTGCCGCCCGGATGGCCGGCGGTCTGCGTGGCTTGCACTCCGATGCGCTGGCCCGGCTGACCGATCCGGGTGCTCCGGTGGGTCGGCCCGGCTCCCGCCGGTTGGCGGCCAGGGCCAGCAGTGAGCTTGCCGAGCTAGCTCGCGTGCTCGATGCACTGCACCTGCGGGTGCGGGTCGCCGACGACCTCGGTGAGCGGCACCGCCGTGATGCCGAGACCGCCGGCGCTGGCGTCTTCGAGCTGTTGTCGGGTCTGGTCGCCGCCGAGGAGGGCGCTCGCGGCCAGCTCGCCGCCGAGCTGCACGACACCGTTGCCCAGTCCTTGATGATCGCGCGTGGTCTGCTTGCCACCAAGCCCTCGGAGCCGCACGAGATCGCCAAGCTCACCGACTACGTCGAGGATGCGGAGGAGCAGGTCCGCGCGGTCATGGCCCGGACCCGCCCACCGGCACTGCGTGAGGGCGACCTCGCGTCGGCGGTCGGCGGCCTGCGTCTCGACATGGAGGCCCGCTACGGCCTGCGCGTCCAGGTGACCTGGCCCGAGACGCCGTACCCGCTCCCGCTGGCGAGCGCAGTCACGGTCTACCGGTTCTTCCAGGAGGCGCTGCTCAACGTCGTCAAGCACGCTGACGTCGACGACGCCCACGTCACCTTGCTGGTCGAGGAGGAGCAGGTCTTCGCCTCGGTCCGGGACGAGGGCCCCGGCTTCGACCCCGCCGCTGTGCGGCCGGACCGCGGTCGCCATGTCGGGCTCGGGCTGCTGCGCGAGCGGGCGCGACTGTCCGGTGGCGCGCTCGACATCGACTCCACCCTCGGTGGGGGGACCACCCTCATGCTGCGGCTGCCGCGGCCGAACCTCGCGGTGTCGCCGCCCACCATGCCGGCCACGGTCGCGACCCAGTCCGAGCAGCCCGATCGGCGCGCTCGCATCACCCTCTGACGGCCGGTACGCCGCATGCGGCGGGTGCTCGCGTCAGCGGGAGCGCAGCGTGGTGATGCCCACGGGCGGCAGGCCTGCGGTAGAGCAGAGCAGGTCGCACCAGGCCCGGAGGTGGCGGCCGAGCTCCACCGCGCCGGACGGCCCCGCGACCGCGGTCCAGGAGGCCCGCACCTCGATCTCGTTGGTCTCGTCCGGCTCCTCGAGCTGCCCGAAGCGCTTCGAGGACGTCCGGGTGACGGTGCCGCCGGCCGCCGTGTGCTCCGCGCCGCGCTCGTCGAGGGCCTCCGACAACCACTGCCAGCCGACCTCGGCAAGCGCTGGGTCGGCGGCCATCTCTGGGTCGACCTCGGCGGACACGAAGGCCACGACGCGGGTGTCGCCGCGCCAGCCCTCCTGGCCGTCGGGGTCGTGCAGGACGACGAAGCGCCCGCTGGCGACCTCGGAGCCGTCGCGGGTCACCTCGGCCGACAGCGCCAGCGCATGGGGGGCGAGCTTGCGGGGCGCCGGCACCTCCGCGATGACCAGGCCGGGGCGCTCCGCGCTCGGGATGGCCCCGAAAACGCCATCGCGCAGCCCGGCGAAGGGATCGACGGGCGGGGCGGGGAGGGCCACCTCGAAAGGGTAGGTCGCCGGACCTACAGGGGCACGCACCTACGCTCAGCCGCGTGTCGGCCGCGCTCGCTCTGCTCTCCAGCGTGCTGTGGGGCGCCAGCGACTACCTCGGGGGAGCGGCGAGTCGGCGCCTGCCGATCGCGAGCGTCCTGGGCATTGCCCAGCTCGTGGCGCTGCTCGGTCTGGTCCCGCTGGCCATCGTGACCGGGGAGCTCGGCGCCGACCGGGACTACCTCGCCCCGGCGATCGGGGCCGGGCTGGTCGGGATGGTGGCGCTGGGGGCGTTCTACCGCGCGCTCGCCGCGGGCACGATGGGCGTGGTGGCGCCGATCGCTGCGCTCGGAGTGGTGGTACCGGTCGCCGCCGGCTTGCTCAGCGGGGAGGATCCGAGCGGTCTGCAGATCGCCGGCATCGTCGTGGCGATCGGCGGGGTGGTGCTGGCCAGCGGTCCGGAGCTGTCGGGCAAGGCCGGGTTGCAGCCACTGCTGCTGGCCGGCGTCGCAGCGGTCGGCTTCGGCGTCGTCCTGCTGCTCGTCGCGGAGGGCAGCGACGACGGTGGCTCGGTCATCATGGTGCTGCTCACGATGCGTTGCGTCGTGGTGCTGCTGCTTGCGACCGCGCTGGTGGCCCTGGTCGCGACCCGGCGCCGGACCTGGGAGCTGGGGATCCGTCGCCAGGACCTCGGGCTGCTGGTCGCGATCGGGCTCGGGGACGTCGCCGCCAACGGCAGCTACGCCGTCGCCAGCCAGGACTCGCTCGTCAGTGTCACCGCGGTCCTCGCCTCGCTCTATCCGGTGATGACGGCCGTGCTGGCCTACCGGTTCGACGGAGAGCGGCTGCGGCCCATCCAGCTGCTGGGGACCGGCCTGGCGCTGACCGGGGTCGTCCTGCTGGCGGCTGGTTAAGGCCTTCAGCCTCCTCTCAGCAGCACGTGAGCACGCTGCTGCCCGGCAGGTAGTCGGGCCATGCGGAGGGTGCTGCTCATGAAGCGGATCACGAACAAGGTGCTGGTCTCCACGGTCGTTCTGACCGCCCTCGCGACGACAGCGTGCGAAAGCAGTCCGGCGAAGGTCAGCCGGACCAAGGTGGCCACCGCCACGACGGCCCCCACTCCGGTGTCGTTCGGGCAGGTGGTCTTCCGGGCGGACATGGAGTGCGGGACCTACGCCGGGACCGGTTGCGCCCCGACGACCGCCCGGGTGGACGTCACGCCCCCGGTGTTCTCCCACCCGACCCGCATCACCAACCCGCTGTTCCCGATCGGTGCTCTGGAGTCAGCGGTCCTGCTGGGCACGGTCGACGGCAAGCCGTTCCGATCGGAGACGACGCTGCTGCCGCAGACCGAGACCGTGCTGCTCGACACCGGACCGGTCGAGGTGCGGCTCTCGCAGTACACGGCCTACCTCGACGGCCGCATCACCGAGGTGGCGGTGGACCGCTACGCCCAGGCCGACGACGGTGCGGTCTGGTACCTCGGTGAGGACGTCTTCGACTACGAGGACGGCACGATCACGGTGTCGGAAGGCACCTGGCTGGCGGGGCGGGACGGACCGCCAGCGATGATCATGTCGGCGACGCCGACCGTCGGCCAGGTCTTCCGACCAGAGGACATCCCCGGGATCGTCTTCGAGGAGGTGACCGTCAAGAAGGTCGGCCAGGTCGTCGACGGGCCGCTCGGCAAGGTCGAGGGCGCGATCGTCGCCGAGGAGCTCCACCTCGATGGCTCGCGCTCGCAGAAGGTCTTCGCGCCGCGCTACGGCGAGTTCCTCAGCGCCTCCGACGGCGATGTGGAGGCCTTGGCGCTGGCCGTCCCGACGGACCGGGTCGCGGGGGCCGAGCCGGCCGCGCTGGCCCAGCTGGTGAGTGGCGTCTGGGGGCTCGTCGAGAGCGCCCGGCTGGAGGACTGGGAGGCGGTCGACGCGACCCTGACCCGCCTCACCGTCAGCGGGAAGGCGCTCGGGGCGGCTGCGGCGCCGGCGCTCATCGCGAAGGCCCTGGACGCAGCGATCGCGGTGCTGGGCAAGGCCGTGGCCGGCCGCAAGACCGGTCCGGTGGCCGCAGCCGCCGTCGAGGTCGCGCAGTCTGGGTTGGACCTCGAGCTGCGCTACCGACCTGTGACGGTCGTCGACGTCGGACGCTTCCACCTGCACGCCCAGCAGCTGCGCATCGACGCCGCTGGTGACGACGCAGCAGGGGTTGCCGCGGAGGTCGCGACGCTCGAGTGGATCCGGGACCGGGTGACCGGCGCCCTCACGGCAGCCGAGCTGCGCACCATCGACGACGGTCTGGCGCGGCTCCGGATACTGGCTGGCTCGGGTGCTCTTCCGGCCGCGGCTGATGAGGCCGCCCGGCTGGCCGCGGTGCTGCGTCGGCTCAGCTGACCCGGGCGATCAGGGCGGTGGTGGGAGCGGTGGCCTCGAGCAGCAGGCCCGCCACCACGGCCATCCCGCACTCGACGCAGGCGAGGTCGATGCAGTCCGCGCCGTGACCGTCGTCGCACGGCGGCACCTCGAAGGGGGTGTCGGCCTGGCAGCCGGCGCACCAGCGGAACTCGAGCACGACATCACCTCCTGTCCGCGACCCGACCGATCCGGCCGCAGACCTACCGTCGCACCCACCTCCGACAAGTCGGGCCAGGCTCGCCGTGGGACGATCCGCGGGATGACAGTCACCGAATCGCCGTACCACTCCACGTTCCTCAAGGCCTGCCGCCGCGAGCCCGTCGACCATGCGCCGGTGTGGTTCATGCGCCAGGCCGGCCGGGCGCTGCCGGAGTACCGCAAGCTGCGCGAGGGCACCGCGATGCTGGAGTCCTGCTTCCGGCCGGAGATGGTCACCGAGATCACCCTGCAGCCGGTCCGCCGCTTCGGCGTCGATGCCGCCATCTTCTTCAGCGACATCGTGGTGCCGCTCAAGGCCATCGGCCTCGACATCGACATCGTGGCCGGCGTCGGGCCGGTCGTGGCCGAGCCGATCCGCCAGCGCGCGGACCTCGACCGGCTGCCCGAGCTCGTCGACGTGCCGGAGGTCGCCGCGGCGGTGCGACTGCTCGTTGCCGAGCTGGGCAGCACGCCGCTCATCGGCTTCGCGGGTGCACCGTTCACGCTGGCCAGCTACCTCGTCGAAGGCGGCCCGAGCAAGGACCAGCGCAAGACCAAAGCCTTGATGTACGGCGATCCCGTGCTCTGGTCCGAGCTGATGACCCGGCTGTCGCAGATCACCTTGGCGTTCCTGCGGGTCCAGTTGGATGCGGGGGTGAGCGCGGTCCAGCTGTTCGACTCCTGGGTCGGTGCGCTCCCGGCGGCGGACTACCGCGCCTTCGTCGCGCCGCACAGCGCCGGCATCCTGGCGGGCGTTGCGGCGTCGCACCCGGGCATCCCGCGCATCCACTTCGGGGTCGGCACCGGGGAGCTGCTCCACGACATGGGTCAGGTCGGTGCTGACGTCGTCGGCGTCGACTGGCGGGTGCCGCTCGACGAGGCGGTGAAGCGGGTCGGCCCAGGCAAGGCCGTGCAGGGCAACCTCGACCCGACGCTGGTCTTCGCCCCGTGGGAGGTGGTCGAGGCGAAGGTCCGCGAGACCGTCGAGGCCGGCCGTGCGGCCGAGGGCCACGTGTTCAACCTCGGCCACGGCGTGCTGCCGGAGACCGACCCCGACGTGCTGACTCGCATCGTGGAGACCGTCCACAGCGCCTGAGCCGGCCGGTCGCGACAGGGGACCGGGTGGCTACGCCTTGCGGGGCCGGTGATCCAGGGTGCGCGCGGCAATCCCCGCGCACAGCAGGAGGACGGCGGTCGCACCGAGCAGGGCGAATCTGGTCGAAGAGGTGAACGACGCCTCGGCGGCGGATCGCAGCATGAGCAGGGCCTCGAGGCTGACGGTGTCGCCGGTGGCCCGAAGCACACCGTCGGTCGAGGTCTCCCCGCGCAGGACCGTGTCGACGACGACCTGCGGCGGCCCGGGGGCGACGCCGAGGGCGAGCAGTCGGGCGGTGAGGTCCGCACCGAGCCGTGCCACCACGACGGCGCCGAGGCCGGCGACAGCGACCACCCCACCCAGCT
>JBKKBU010000159.1:0-11120 GCA_046713755.1 Mycobacteriales bacterium | reverse complement strand
CCCACCGGCCGGCTGGGTCGGTGAGCACGTGAGCCGCCACGTCGGGGCGCCCGGCAAGCGCGCGAGCGAGCACGGCGGCATCGCGGTTGGCGACCAGCAGCGACAACCGCCCGCCCGAACGCAGGGCGGCACACACGGCAGCGAGGGCGGCGGCCGGGTCGTCGACGACCTCGAGGACGCTGTGGCACAGCACGACGTCGGCGGAGCCGTCGGCGGCGACCGATGGCAGGTCGGACAGGTCACCCTGCAGGGCGACGACGCGGTCGGCGACGCCCCCCTCGGCGGCCCGCCGCTGCAGGGCGGCCAGCGAGTCGGGGCTCGGGTCGACGACGGTGACGCGGTGACCGGCGACGGCCAGTGGCACGGCGAAGCCCCCGGTCCCGCCGCCGGCATCGAGCACGTCGAGGCCGCTACCGCCCGGGTCGCTCTCGGCAAGGACGGCGGACAGCACCTCCCATACGACAGCGGTGCGGGCCGACCCGGACGGCCCTGCGCTCCCGGCCACGCGAGTCCTCCCGACGGCTGCTCCCTGACCGCGGTGGGCGGTCGGGGCGAGCCTACGGTCGCCGGCCCCGGAACCGGCGATCCTTCGGTCACCGGCCCCGGGACGCGTCGGTCGTGCGGACCGGTCACCTGCCGGAGCTCCCCGGGCTCGAGTGCCACACCTTGCGGGGCGCCCCGCTCCCCCGGGAGGTGCCGGTTCCCTCACCCGCCGGTTTGACGTCGGCGTAGGGCGAGGCCCGGAAGCCGGTCGCGTAGAGGTGCACCATCCCGCCGACCCCGGAGTGGCCAGCCCCGGTGACCGCCCCGGGCTGCTCCATCAGCGCCCAGACCAGGTCGAGCCCACCCTCGCGCCAGGCATCGTGGAGCACCGGCAGCTCCCATGCCCCCAGCGCCAGCAAGGAGATCCCGCGCGGACCGGTCCGACGCACCTGGCCGCGGATCACCAGCAGCCAGGAGTGGAACAGCGTCGTGGCGTAGCCGATCTGGGCTTCCTCGAAGAAGGTCGCGTCGATCGGCCCGGTCGAGTCGTCGAGCGTCACGAAGACCACCCGCCGTCCGGACCGGATCGGCGGGGTCTGGGTCGCGACCTTGACCCCCGCGACGAGCACGTCGGCGTTGTTGCGGCAGTCGAGCAGCGCACGGGACGGGGTCGCGCCGAGCTCGGCGAGGAACGGCGCATAGGCCGCCATCACGTGGCTGCTCACGTCGAGCCCGAGGACGTCGAGCTCGGCGCGGGTGCGCTCCGCCTGGCTCATCTCCGGCAGCCCGCTGGACCGGGTCTCCTCCGGCCCGTCACCGAGATCCAGTGCGAGCTGCATGTCCACCGGAGCGACCACGGCCGGCGCCTGGGACTGCTTCGCCTGCCGGGCGCGCACATCGTCGAGCGCCAGCACCTCCCGCCCAGGCAGAGCAGTCGCTGGCGTACGACGGGCTGGCGCGGCCCGCCCTGGGCGGCGTCCGGCCCGCGCGACGGACCTCGACCACCGGTCGAGCTCGGCGGCCTGCAGGAGCAGGTCGCGCCGGGTGACCTGGCCGCGCCGTCTGCCCGGCACGGTGGAGCCCAGACCGTAGAGGGAGTCGAAAGCCCCTGCCACGACGAGCCTTTCGACGACCGGACGCGACACCGAGGCGCGGTGCCAGAAGTCGGACAGACTCGCGAAGGGCCGGCCCGCGACGATGCGGGCGACCTCGGAGTCGTTGATGCCCTTCACCTCGGCCAACCCGATCCGGATGCCATAACCACGACCGTCGGGCAGCCGCAGGTCCGGCGGGCGCTGCCGCGGTGGAGAGGTGGCATCCCCGACCACCTGGTCGAGCACGGCCGGTGGGGGTTCGTCGTCACGGCTCACCTTCTCCACGCGGTAGTCCGCAGCGGAACGGTTGACGTCGAGCGACAGCACCGCGATCCCGAGCT
This sequence comes from Mycobacteriales bacterium, assembly GCA_046713755.1. Taxonomy (GTDB): domain Bacteria; phylum Actinomycetota; class Actinomycetes; order Mycobacteriales; family SCTD01; genus JAUYQP01. Next base: position 9,202 of record JBKKBU010000159.1, on the reverse strand, counting down.
GGCGGGCGTCGTCGAGGATGAGCCGCTTGGGATACATGCCGGGGTCGTGGGTGAGGACGCCGGCGAGGAAGGCCGCCGGGTGGTGGGCCTTGAGCCAGGCGGACTGGTAGGTCGGCAGCGCGAAGGCCGCCGCATGCGCCTTGCAAAAACCGAAGGAGCCAAAGGCCTTGAGGACCTCCCACACCTGCTCGACAACCTCGAGCGGGTAGCCCCGGCCGAGCGCGGTGGGGATGAACCAGACCCGGATGTCCTCCTGTCCGTCAGGAGTGCCGAGGGTGCGGCGGACCTCGTCGGCCTCGGCGAGGGTGCAGCCGGTCAGCACCGCCACGATCATCAGCACCTGCTCGTGGAAGACCACGACGCCGTAGGTCTGCTCCAGCGCCGGGCGCAGGTCCTCGTGCAGGTAGACCGCGTCGTTCCAGCCCTGCCGGGCCATGAGGAAGGGCCGGATCATGTCGCTCTTCACCGGCCCGGGGCGGAACAGCGAGATGTCGACGATGAGATCCTCGAAGGTCTCTGGGGCGAACTTGCCGACCAGCTCGCGCTGCCCCGGCGACTCGATCTGGAAGCAGCCCAGGGTCTTCGTCGACTGGACCAGCGCGAAGGTGTCAGGGTCGTCGCGGGGGACGCTGTCGACGTCGACCTGCTGCCCGTCGACCCTGGCGATCTCGGCCACGGCGTGCTGCATCGCAGACTGCATCCGGATGCCGAGCACATCGAGCTTGAGCAGCCCGAGCTCCTCGACGTCGTCCTTGTCGAACTGGCTCATCGGGAAGCCCAGCCAGCTCGACTCGACCGGGGTGCGGTCGAGCAGGGTCCGGTCGGACAGCAGCACCCCGCACGGGTGCAGCGCGATGTGGCGGGGCAGCCCGTCGAGCCGCTCGACCAGCCGCAGCACCAGGTCGATGCGGGCACCCTGCTCGCCCTGCCCGATGCCGCTGGCCCGCAGCTCCGGCAGATCCCGCAGCGCAGCCCGCACCTGGTTGGCGCGGATGTGCGGGAAGGCCTTGGCCAGGCCGTCGACCTCGCCGGGCGGCATGCCGAGGGCGGCGCCCACGTCGCGGATCGCGTGCCGGGCGCGGTAGGTGTCGAACATCGCCACACAGGCGCACCGGTCACCGCCGTATCTGCTGAGGATCTGCTCGTAGACCTCGGTCCGACGGGCCGATTCCACGTCGATGTCGATGTCGGGCAGCTCCTTGCGCAGCGGCGACAGGAAGCGCTCCATGAGCAAGCCGTAGCGGATCGGGTCGACGTCGGAGATGCCGAGCAGGTAGGTCACGAGGCTCCCGGCGCCACTGCCCCGGGCGGCCGCTCTGACCCCCATGCCCTTGATGAGGTCGACGACGTCGGCCACGGTGAGGAAGTACGCCGGGTAGCCGAGCTGCTGGATGACGTCGAGCTCATCCTCGAGCCGAGTGAGCGTCTTCGGGTCCCGGGCCATCCCGCGCCGACCGAAGCCGGCTTCCAGCCGGTCCCGCAGCAGCGCCATCGGCTCGGCTGTCGCTCCTGCACGGGCGACGTCGAGCTCGGGGAAGTGCACCGATCCGATCCCGAGATCGCGGTGCGGGTCGACCGCGCAGCGCTCCGCCTCGTGGCGGGTGCGGGCCAGCAGATCCCGGCCGCCGTCGGTCATCCCCGCGGACCGGGCGATCTCCTCCGCCACGTCCGCCATCTGCTTGCCGCTCTTCAGCGACGCCTCGGCGTTGCGCCGGTCGACGTGGCGCAGGTCCAGCGCCACCAGCCGTCGCGATGCGTCGAGGACGTCGGCGGTCGGGGCGTCACCGCGGTCGGCGTAGCGGACCAGGTTGGTCAGGACGGAACGGGCCCGATGGTCGGTCGCGAAGCGCAGCAACCGCCCGGCCTGCGGGGTGCTGTCACGGGTGCGGTGCGAGACCACCTCCACGACCGTGCCGTCGGTGCCGAGCACGTCGCGCCAGCGGTCGAGGTGGTGGCGGGCGAGGTCGTCGCGCCGGACCGCGACCGCTCGGCCGAGCTCGGACTGCGGGCCGAGCAGCACCGCCACCGACCCGGCCTGCGCTGCCGACCCCGCGTGCTCGGCGACGAGGGCGAGGCTGCTGACCGGGGTGCCGCGCTCCCCTGCCAGATGGGTCGCCGAGACCAGCCGGCACAGCGCCGCCCAGCCGCGGGCATCCCGAGCGAGCAGGGTGATCCGCGGCAGCTCAGGCACGCCCGGGCCGGGACGGGGGTCTGGGTCGCGGTCGAGGAACGCGCCGCCCCGCGCTGGGCTGGCCCGACCGGACCTCCGCTGTCCCCCACCGCTCGGTCCCTGCAGCAGCCCCCGTCCACGTGGACCGGCGAGGTCGAGCGGGCGGACCGCGAGGTCGACGCCGAAGACCGGCCGGATGCCGGCCGTCATGCAGGCCTTGGCGAACTTCACTGCGCCGTAGGCCCCGTCGCGATCGGTCAGCGCGAGGGTGTCCATACCGTGGTCGGCTGCCCGCTCGACCAGCGTGCGCGGGTGGGAGGCGCCGTGCCGCAGCGAGTAGCCGGACGCGACGTGCAGGTGGACGAACGGATCGGCCGGCGGAAAGGACATGGGAGCTCGAGGTTGTTCAGGGGGAAGATCGACGGGACAGCTCAGCAGGTGCTCAAAAAGGTGATCAGGAAAGGTGATCAGCCAGAGGCGAGCAGCAGCTGGGAACCGTCGCGGTAGTTGCTGCCGACACTGCCGAGAGTGGTCTCGACGACGGCGAGGAAGGTGTCGGCCGCCCGGACCAGGTCGTCGGCCTCCCGGTCGGTGACCGCCCCCGCGACCCGGGCCTCCGCGGCAGCCCGCTTGGCGGCGCCGTCGGCGAAGTACGTCGCCCACTCGCTGAGCTCTGGCGCGATCCCGGCAAGCAGCGTCCAGGCGCTCATCGGGCGACTGCGTTGACTGGACTGCCCGGGTCGACCGGAGACAGCTGGGCGGGCCCGGTCGGCGAGCACCGCAGCGGCGGCTCGGAGGGCGGACAGGTGTGCCGCGGCATAGCGCTCTGCTGGGTCAGGGGTGCTCGCGGCCTCGACCAGGCCGCGGCGGGACAGCTGCAGCAGGGTGGCGGCCGGCAGGGTCGGCAGGCTGCTCGACCTGCCAGACGGGTGCGTCATCGGGGTTCCTCTCGATCGGGGTCAGCGTGGGTCAGCGGGGGTCAGTCGAGGACCCGGGCGAGCGACCAGCTGCCCCGGGCCCAGTCGAAGCACAGGTCGTAGACACCCGTGACTGCTGTCCCTTCCGAGAAAGCAGCGTGGCGGCCAGTGCCGGCTTCGACCCGCCACCAGTCCCGCTCGCCGTCATCGATGCCCACCTCGATGCCCACCTCGATGCTGGTCTGGGTGCTCACAGCAGAGAGCGCACCACCGACGTCCGACATCCCTGACCGTCCCTCCACAGGACCGGCGAGGGACGCCGACTCGGCCCACCGCTTCGCAGGTGGAGCGAGTGGCCGGTCCGCCGTACCTCGGTCGGCCGGACCTCGGGAGGCCGTACCTCGGTCCGCCGGACCTCGGGAGACAGCGGAGTCGCCGCTGGTGAGCGAGCGAACGGCGTGGGTGCGCCACCACTGCCCGGACCCGGTCCAGCAGGCCAGGACCTCCTGGACCAGGTAGAGCCGGCCGCGCCACCGGAACTGGGCCGGCACGTCGCGCTCGGAGCGGACCTCGACCGGGTCGGTATGCAAGCGGGTCATCGGTGTCTCCCTCCCATGGCGGACGACCAGCGGGTGCTGGCTGTCGCAGAACCTGCGTCGCAAGGACAAAGCGCCGGGGAAGACGGCAGTCGAGCGGTCCGGCCGGGACGCAGCGCTTCCCCACGCCCCGCCCCGGCCGGGGCCTCGGCCCGGGTGTGGGAGGGTCGAGGTCACACACCCAGGCGGAGGATCCGCCCTTCGGAAGGTCCGCGAAGCCCTCCCGATCGTTCGAACAGCAGTTCGAACAACACCAGTAGACCTCCTCAGCGGCCCCCCGTCAACCCCCGGGTCGTCCGGCCGACCCGTGGGCCCCCTCGACCCTGACCAGCCACCAGGCAGGCCTCAGGCCGGGCCACCGCGGAGGCCCTCCGCGGACAACGGACATCCACCTCGACAGTGGACACCTGCCGGAGCACCAGCCGCACGCTCGCTCGGCTCGCCAGGCCCGCAGGTGGATGTCCACCGTCCGACCAGACCGTGGTGGGAATCAGTTGAGGGCGGGGATCCCCTCGGGCAGGCCGCCACCGGCGAGCAGGTCCGTCGCGGTCGCCTGCAGCGCGGCGAGCGCGATCCGCTGCGTCTGCGGGCCGTAGGAGATCCGGGCCACCCCGAGTGCCTCGAGCTCGGCCGGTCGCGGCCCTCCGGGGATGCCGATGACCGAGATCCGCCGGTCCCCGATCCCCTCGACCAGCGCACCGATGGTCTCGGCGTCCAGTCGCCCCGGGACGAAGATGCAGGTCGCGCCGGCGTCGAGGTAGGCCCGGCCGCGTTCGACGGCGGTGGCGAGCTGCTCGGCCGGTGAGCCGGCCCTGAGGAAGGCGTCGGTGCGGGCGTTGAGCGCGAAGGACACGCCCTCGTCCTCCCCCGCCGAGACGGCCGCTTCGACGGCATGCACCGCGTCGGCCAGCGGCCGCAGTCCGTCCGGCACGCCGTCCTCCAGGTTGGCACCGACGATCCCCAGCCCGATTGCCCGGCGCAGGGTGCCGTGCACATCGCCGTACCCGCTCTCGAGGTCGGCGCTCACCGGTACGTCGACGGCCGCGGCGATCCGGCCGCACATGTCGAGCATGACCTCGACCGGGATGTTCTGGCCGTCCGGGTAGCCGAACGTGGCAGCGATCGAGTGGCTCGCCGTAGCAAGGGCCTTGGTGCCAGGGAGGTTGGCGACGACACGCGCGCTCGCGACGTCCCAGACGTTGACCACCTGCAAGAGCGCGGGCGCGAGGTGGAGGTCGCGCAGGGCAGCAGCCTTGTCGGCGGTCGAAGCAGTCGCAGCAGTCATGGTCGGCACGCTAACTCAATCGCCTGGACCCGAAGGAGACGACCGCCGGCCGCACCGCGATCGTGGTCGCGCGCCAGCTGTCGGAGGTTCGCGGGACACTGCCCACATGACCCGGTGGAGCGTGATCGAGAGCCCGATCGACGCGCTGCTCGTGACGCGCAGCGACGTCGGCATCGCCAGCGTCTGGATGACGTCGCATCGCGGCGTCGACGGACCCGACCCCTCGTGGGCGCGTGATGACGCGGCCTTCGCCGACCTGCGCGGCCAGCTCGCGGCCTACTTCGCCGGAGAGCTGACCGACTTCGACCTGCCGCTTGACCTCACCAGCGGGACGTCCTTCCAACAGCGGGTCTGGGCAGCACTCCAGGGCATCCGCTATGGCACCACCACGTCGTACGGCGCGGTGGCCGCGTCCTTGGGACTCGTGCCCGGAGCGTCTCGGGCCGTCGGGCTCGCCAATGGTCGCAACCCGGTGTCGGTCGTGGTGCCCTGCCACCGGGTGATCGGCGCGAACGGCAGCCTCACCGGCTATGGCGGTGGGCTGGACCGCAAGCGCTGGCTGCTCGCCCACGAGGCCGCGCGAAGCACCCCCGACGACCGGCTTTTCTGAGAGGCAGGATCCGGCGGCGAGTGGCACCGGTCACACGCCTACCGGGTCGTCAACAGGCATCCGGGCTGCGACCATGGGACGAACGCGAGGTGCAGCAGCGTTGCACCAGACCCGCCCTGATGGCCCCTTGATGGAAGAGCCGCCCCGTGCCTGAGTCCTTCACCAGCGACCGGCCGCTCCGTGTCGCGATCGTCGGAGCCGGCCCGGCCGGCGTCTACGTGGCGGACGTCCTCATGAAGTCCGGCACCGAGGTGGCCATCGACCTGCTCGAGCGCCAGCCGGCGCCGTACGGCCTGATCCGCTACGGCGTCGCGCCGGACCACCCGCGCATCAAGGGCATCGTCAAGGCGCTGCACGGCGTCATGAGCAAGCCGCAGATCCGCCTGCTGGGCAACGTCGACTACGGCGTCGACGTCAAGCTCGAGGACCTGCAGCGCTTCTACGACGCGATCGTGTTCACGACCGGAGCCGAGAAGGACCTCGACCTCGACATCCCCGGCATCGACCTGCCCGGGAGCTTCGGAGGTGCGGAGTTCGTCAGCTGGTTCGACGGCCACCCCGACGTCCCGCGCACCTGGCCGCTCGAGGCCCGCCAGATCGCCGTCATCGGCGCCGGCAACGTCGGTCTCGACGTCGCCCGGATGCTGTCGAAGACCGCCGACGAGCTGCTCGTCACCGAGATCCCCGCCAACGTCTACGACGGCCTGGCGGCGAGCCCGGTCGAGGAGGTGCACGTGTTCGCCCGGCGTGGCCCGGCGCAGGCGAAGTTCACCCCGCTCGAGCTGCGCGAGCTCGACCACTCCCCCCACGTCGAGGTCCTGGTCAACCCCGAGGACATCGAGTACGACGACGGGTCGGTCGCCGCCATCAACTCGGACAACCAGACCAAGCTCGTGGTCCGCGAGCTCGAGCGCTATGCCATGCGCACCGCCGAGCACGGCCTCGGTGAACGGCCCCGCAAGCTGTTCCTGCACTTCTTCGAGAACCCCGTCGAGGTGCTCGGCGACGGCCAGGTAGAGGGCTTTCGCACCGAGCGCACCGAGCTGACCGGCGACGGCAACGTCCGCGGCACGGGGGTCTTCAAGGACTGGCCCGTGCAGGCGGTCTACCGCTGTGTCGGCTACCGCTCGACCGAGCTGGTCGACCTGCCGTGGGACTCCAGCAAGCACGTCGTTCCGCATGCGAAGGGTCGCGTTCTCGACATGAGCGGCAGTCACCTGCCTGGTCTCTACGTCAACGGCTGGATCAAGCGCGGCCCGGTTGGCCTCATCGGCCACACCAAGGGCGACGCCATCGAGACCGTCGGCAGCCTGCTGGCCGACCTCGACGCCATGCCTCGTGCCGCGGAGCCCGCTCTCGGGGCGGTGACCGAGTTCCTGGAGTCGCGCGGGGTGGCGTACACGACGTGGGAGGGCTGGGACCGTCTCGACGCTCACGAGCTGTCGCTGGGTGCGGCGTACGGCGAGCTGCCCGATGGCAAGGTCCGCGAGCGCGTCAAGGTCGTCGACCGGCAGACGATGGTCGACGTCTCGCGGGGCTGACCGTGCGCTGGCTCTGGCTGCGGCGGATGGTGCGACTCCCCGGCGGCGGTTGGACTCCCGGAACGACGGTGCCGACGGAGGGCCCACCGCAGTTCCACTGCAGGCACTGCAAGGTCCCCGTCGCGCGCCACGCCAAGACCTGCCCGATGTGCGATCAGCCGCTGCTGCCGTAGGCCCTAGGGTCTTCGGCATGGAGCTTGCGCTCGACTGGTTCGCCGTCCGTTGCGTCTTCGCCGTGCCCACCGCCAGCGAAGGCGAGGACATGACCTACGAGGAGCGCGTGACGCTCTGGCGGGCGTCGGGCTTCGACACCGCGATCGTCATGGCAGAGCAGGAAGCCCGCGACTACGCCGACGACGTCGAGGCGGCCTACCTGGGCCTGGCTCAGGCCTACCGGCTCGCCGAACCACCCGGCCACGGCACCGAGGTCTTCTCGCTCATGCGCGACAGCGACCTCGACACCGAGGACTACCTGGACGCCTTCTTCGACACCGGTGAGGAGCGCCAAGGCGCAGGTTAGACACCCGCGCGGTCGTTGACTCGGGGCGCGGCGGACTGCACCATCGCACCAGGTGACGAGGCTCCGGAGGCCGGCAATGACGATGGCGATGGGGATCCCCGCGGCGGACCTCGCTGACGCCGACCTCGAACGCGAGCTCGCGCACGCGCACCGCAAGCGCCACGACACCTTCGTCGGCGGTTCGGCCAACGCGCTGGCAACCCACACCCGTCGGACAGCTGAGCTCGAGCACGAGTACCTGCAGCGCTTTCCGGACCGGGTGGTTCAGGACGCCGAGAAGCTCCAGCAGTAGCGCCTTTGACGAGGCGGTCTCCTTCCAGATCACCTGCGAGGACCAGGCCGAGGTCGACTACTACTGGGACCGACTCACCGAAGGCGGCGAGGAGAGCCAGTGCGGCTGGCTCAAGGACAAGTTCGGGCTGTCCTGGCAGGTCGTGCCCGCCGGGATGGACGAGGTGTTCAGCGACCCCGACCCGGAGCGAGCACAGCGGGCGACGCAGGCGATGCTCGGCATGCGCAAGCTCGACGTCGCCGCCCTGCGCAGCGCCGCCGACGGGTCGTAGCGGCAGCGTGCGTGGCAGATCCCCGACGGTTGGGCTGGCCCTGACAGGGATCGCTCTGCTGGGGTTCACCGTCAGGTCGCTGTGGAGCACCTGGGACAAGAACGAGCCCTGCTATGCCGGTTCGTTCATTCGCAGGTACGTCAACGACTGCGCCCCAGACACTCCTGTTCAGCCATGGGTCGCCACTGCGACGCTCGTGGTTCTGGCCATCATCGCTCTGCTGCTGTGGCTGCTGCGCCGCCGTCGGCATCGCCATCCGGTCAGCTGAGTACGGTGCGCACGTGTGCCTCAGCGCGCGTCGACGTCAGCTGGGCTCGTCGGCCGCCGCACTCGTCGCCGCACTCGTCGCCGGCACCGCTTGCTTCGGCGACTCCTACCAGCCTCCATCGCGGAGCTCTTCTGTGCGAGCAGAGGAAGTGCGCCTCGCCGGCTTGATCGAGCAGCATGAGCGAGCCGGATTCGGTGGGGTCCAGGGGCAGTGCAACGTGCGCTTCCTCGGCAGCGAGGGATCCACCGCCTTCGCGTGGGCGAACTGTTCCTTCCCGCCCACGTCGGGTAGCTCCACGGCCTACCGCATCGAGGGGTCCACCGTCATCAAGCCCGGAGATGGCTCGGCGTTCGCAGCAAGCGTGAAGCGGATGTTCCCCCAGGAGCTCGCGGACGCGATCCTCCATGACCGCGAGGCCCTGCGCCCCTCCGAGCCGTAGGGCAACGGTTCAGTGCCGGAGGCGGGTCGCGACGCCGTGCTCGATAGGCCCGTACTGCTGTCGGGCGGTGCAGTCCAGGTAGGCGCGAGAGGTGACTGTCAGGGTGCCGGTCCGCGGCCGTCTCCTTCGGGCTGGGGTGGGCGTATTTATTCACAGCAGGACTTCGGGTCCCGACCGCAAGACCGAAGCAGCCGAAATGTCGGGTCTCGGACATGGGGCAGGAGGTCGGTCGCCGCCGTCGAACTAGCACCTCACCAGCAGATCCGCGCTCACCGGAGGTCCGCATGCGCATT
>JBKKBU010000158.1:0-5190 GCA_046713755.1 Mycobacteriales bacterium | reverse complement strand
TCCGAGGCGAAGTTCGACTCGCACTGCGGGTGGCCGTCGTTCTACGAGCCGAAGGAGGGCGACAAGGTCGAGCTCATCGAGGACCGCACCCTCGGCATGACCCGGGTCGAGGTGCGGTGCGCCACCTGCGGCAGCCACCTCGGACACGTCTTCGAGGACGCGCCCCAGACACCGACAGGCGACCGGTACTGCATCAACAGCGTCTCGCTCCGACTGCAGTCGACTACGGACAGTCACTGAGCCGAACGGCAGATTCCGCGCCCGCCTCCCACGACGATGATGATGTGTGGCCCAGGCTGGGCCACACGCTCGTCGACGTTGCGGGAGGGCAGCCCGGTGGTGCACGGCCTTGACCTGCCTGCGACCTCTTCCGACGTTCCTCGGGCACGGAGCTTCGTGCGCGAGATCCTGACGGCCGCCGGCCTGGAGGGCCTCACCGACACGGCCTTGCTCCTGGTCAGCGAGCTCGCGACGAACGCGGTGCTGCATGCGCGCAGCAGCTACCGCGTCGAGGTGCTCATCACCGGCGAGTCGGTGCGCATCACGGTCCTCGACGCCAATCCGGCGGGCGTGCACCGGCGGGTCAACCGGATCGACGCCGCCACGGGTCGCGGCCTCGCTCTCGTCGAGGCGCTGGCCACTCGTTGGGGAGCCACGCACGGCGGGCAGCTCGGCGGTCACGCCAAGGGGATCTGGTTCGAGCTGCCCACCGACGCCGACCTGCTCCCCGACGCCGACGAAGGAAGCATGTTCGGAGCAGACTGGCTGGCCCTCGCCGAAGACCTCTGAGGCTAGGGCTCTGCCGCTAGGGAAGGGCCGTGACCAGGTCGGCCACGGACTTGCTGACACCACTGAAGAACGGTGTCTCGAGCTTGGTGTGCAGTCGGGCCCGTGACCCGCGCAGGTGCCGCAGGCAGTCCACGATGCGGTGCAGCTCATCGGCCTCGAAGGCCAGCAGCCACTCGTAGTCACCGAGGCCAAAAGCTGCGACGGTGTTGGCTCGAACGTCTTCAAACTCGCGGCCCTGGATGCCGTGCTCGGCGAGCATGCCGCGCCGCTCGTAGTCGGGCAGCAGGTACCAGTCGAGCGAGCGGTTGAAGGGGTAGACGCAGACGTAGCGCTTGGGGTCCTCGCGGCGGACGTACGCCGGGATGTGGTTGCGGTTGAACTCCGCTGGGCGGTGCAGCCCGACGCTCGACCAGACCGGCGCCAGGTGGCGACCGAGGCCGGTCTGGCGGAAGCCCGCGCAAGTGTCCTGCAGCACGTCCGGGTCGGGGCAGGTCCACCACACCAGCAGGTCGGCATCGCCCTTGTAGCCGGACACGTCGTAGGTGCCGCGGGTGTAGACGTCCTTCTGCAGCGCCTCGTCGAGGAAGCCCTGTGCCTCAGCAGCCAACGCGGAGCGGTCCTCCGGCAGCCGGTGCTCGGCCCGGAACACGGCGTACATCGTGTAGAGGAGCTGCTCGTTGAGCTCCTTGGCCGTCGCGGTGGACTCGCTCGTGGGTCCCGTCATGGCTCCATTGTGAGGGCAGCCAGGACGGCGCGCCCAGCCGCCCGGCCGCTGCGCACGACGGCGGGCACGCCGACCCCGTCGTACGCCGCCCCCGCAACGGCGAGGCCCGGCCTGGCGGCAACTGCCCGGCGGATCCGGGCGACCTTGTCGAGGTGGCCGACGGCGTACTGCGGGAGCCCACCACCCCACCTCGTCACGCGGCTGTCCAGGACCGGCGGCAACGGCCCGACAGCGTCCTGCAGCTCCTGCCGCACGACGCTGACCAGCTCGGCGTCGTCGCGCTGCAGCTCCACCTCGTCGCCGTGCCGCCCGAGCGACGCCCTTACGACGGAGGCGGCACCCGCCAGGTGCGCCCACTTGCGACTGGTGAAGGTGACCGCCTTGGTCGTCCGGCCGTCGACCGCCGGCACGAGGTAGCCACTCCCCCGGCCGGGAGTCGGCCCGTCGAGGACCAGCGTGACGATGCCGACGCTCGCCGACTCGACGGTGTCGAGCTCGGCCGCAGCCGTCGGGACCATGTCCCGCAGCAGCCGGGCGGCAGTGGCTGCGGGCACCGCCAGCACGACGCCGTCGACGTCGAGGGCCTGCGGGTCGGCGGCCGAGCCGATCTCCAGCCGCCAGCCGGTCGGGGTCCGGGCCAGCGACCGCACGACGGCCTGCAGTCGGATGTCCGCCCCGGTCGCACGGGCCACCGCGGCCGGCAGCAGACCCAGTCCGCCGACGACCCCCGCGAAGACCGGGCCGGTCGCCGTGGCTGCGCCGGTGACCTCGCGGGCAGCAGCGATGAGCGAGCGGTGCTTGAGCAGCGGAGCCACCAGCTGCGGGAGGGTGGCCTGCACGGACAGCAGGTCGGCCCGGCCGGCGTAAACGCCACCGAGCAGCGGGTCGACGAGCCGCTCGACGACCTCCTGGCCAAGCCGGCGCCGGACCAGCTCACCCACGCTGAGATCGTCGACCACAGGGGCGCCCGGCTTCACGAGGTCGAGGGGGACGCGAGCCAGCCCGGTCGCCGACAGCACCTCGGAGCGGGCCAGGCTGGCCAGGTCGGCCGGGATCCCGAGCAGGGTGCCGGTGGGGAGCGGCCGCAGGGCACCACGGGTCCACAGCCCGGCCTGGGCGGTCGCAGGGGTGGTGAGCTCGAGGCCGGCGTACGCCGTGAGGTCCACCGCCTCCGGCACCCGGCGCAGGAAGGCGTCGGCGCCCTCGTCGACCACCCGTCCGCCGCCCTCGGAGGAGCGCAGCTTGCCGCCGACCCGACCGGAGGCCTCGAGCAGCACGACGCGGGCGCCGGCGGCGGTCAGCTCCGCTGCCGCGGCAAGGCCTGCCATGCCGCCGCCGACGACGGCGACAAGGGGGGCGGGCACGTGGTCAGGCTAGGTGCGTGACCTGTTCGAGACCCAGGTGGTGCAACCGTGAGCGCTGACCGGGCGTCGCAGTCGCAGGAAGCTGACTCCCGGAGGTCGCCATGTCACCCACGTCGCTCAGGTCACTGCTCGTCGTCCCTGCCCTCGCCCTCGCGCTGACCGGCTGCTCGGGCTCGGACTCGAGGGACGACAGCACGGCACTCAGCGCGGGGGCTCCTGTCGCCGGCAGCGCGCCAGGGGACGGTGCCAAGGGCGGCAGCGGCGGCTCGACCGGCGGGGGCGGGGTCTCGGCACCGAACCGGGCGCGCGTCATCGCCGTCGAAAGAGCCGTCGTCCGCACGGCGACCCTCGTGGTCGAGGTCGACGACGTCCGCAAGGCCGCCGACTCCGCGCGGACGCTCGCCCAGGGGGCCGGCGGCGAGCTGGCCGGCGAGCAGACCGCCAGCGGCACGAAGGAGGGCCGCGCCGTCCTGACGCTCCGGGTCCCCGGCACCAAGCTCGATGCCACCGTCGGCAAGCTGGCCGCGTTGGGCAGCGAGCGTGAGCGGGCCGTCTCCACCGAAGACGTCACCGAGGCCCTGGTGGATCTCGACTCCCGGGTCGCCACCCAGCAGGCGTCGGTCGCAAGGGTCCGGGCCTTGCTGGCCCGGGCGTCCGGACTCGGCGACGTCGTGAAGATCGAGGGCGAGCTGGCCAAGCGGGAGGCCGAGCTCGACTCCCTGACCGCCCGGATGCGGGCCGTTGAAGACCGCGTCGCGATGTCCACCATCACGTTGACCTTGCTCGGCGAAGGGACGCCGCTGCCCACGGAAGACGAAGAGCCGGTCGGGTTCACCGGCGGGTTGGAGCGCGGCTGGGACGCCTTCACGGCCACCGCCCGGGTGGTCGCCGCGACGACCGGGACCCTGCTGCCCTTCCTGCCGTTCCTGCTGCTGGCGGCGTGGGGCCTGCGTCGCTGGCTGGCCCGATCGGCTGCTCCGATGCGGCCGGCGGTCGACACCAGGGCATAACGTCCGGCGGGTGCGCGCCCGCCCCTCGCTCGTCCTGCTCGCGACGTCGCTCGCCGCCTTCACCGCCACCCTCGACAACACCGTCGTCGCGGTGGCGCTGCGCGACATCCAGCGCGACCTCGACGTGGGCGTCTCGGGGCTGCAGGGTGTCGTCACCGGCTACACCGTCGCTCTCGCGGCGTTGCTGCTCACTGGCGGCACCCTCGCCGACGTCGTCGGCCGGCGCCGCACCCTCGTCGCGGGTCTGGTGGTCTTCGCGGGGGCGAGCGCCGGCTGTGCGCTCGCCGACTCGGTCTCGGCCCTCATCGCCTGGCGCGCCGTCCAGGGCGCCGGTGCGGCCCTGGTGCTTCCAGGGGCCCTCGCTGTCCTCGCCGCCGCGTACCCCGATCCGGCCCGCCGAGCCCGCGCCGTCGGGGTGTGGGCGGCCACCGGTGCGCTGGCCCTGGTCGCGGGCCCGATCGTCGGCGGCCTGCTCGTCGAGGCTCGGGGCTGGCCCTGGGTGTTCTGGGTCAACCTGCCGCTCTGCGGCGCCATCGCGGCCATCGCCCTCACCGCCCCGGGTGGGGAGCCGCCGGCGCCCCGCCGGCTCGACCTGCCGGGCCAGCTGCTCGCCGCTGCCGGGCTCGCCGCCGCGACCTACGCCGTCGTTCGAGCCGGCCGCGACGGCCTGCCCTCGGCGGTGGTCCCGGCCGTCGCCGCGGTGCTCCTGCTCGTCGCCTTCGCGGTGGTCGAGCGCCGGACCGCCGAGCCCGTCCTGCCCTTGGCGCTGCTGCGAGATCGGGGGTTCCTCGGCGCGACCCTCGCCGCGTTCGCGGCCGCGCTCGCGATCTTCGTGCTACTCGTCTTCGTCAGCCTGTTCCTGCAGCTGGTGCTTCGCCTGGAGGCGCTGCCGACTGCCTTGCGCCTGCTGCCCCTGACCGTCGGACTGGTCGTCGTGGCGCCGCTCGCCGCCCGATTAGCCGTACGACGAGGCGCCCGCCTTCCCGTCGTACTCGGTCTGCTGGTAGCCGCCGCCGGAGTGGGGCTCACGGCCGCCGTCCTCGGCCCGACCGTCGGCGCGGGGGCGCTCGCAGCCACGCTCGGCCTCACCGGGCTCGGGCTCGGCCTCACCGGCGCACCCGTCGTCATGGCGAGCCTGGCTGCGGTCTCGCGGGATCGCTCAGGACTGGCTTCGGCGACCGTCAACGTCGCCCGCGAGCTGGGTGGGGTGGTCGCTGTCGCCGGCCTCGGCGCCGTCGTGGTGGCACGGCTCGGTGCGGACCTCACCGCCCGACTGCTCGCCCTCGGCGTCGCCCCCGGGCCG
>JBKKBU010000157.1:0-2517 GCA_046713755.1 Mycobacteriales bacterium | reverse complement strand
CTGCTCGGTCCGCAGCACGAGCCCGGACGCAGTGGGCGTCGCAGTGGGCGTCGCAGTGGGGGACGCGGTCGGGCTGGTGGTGGGGCTGGCGGTCGGGCTCACCGTCGGGCTCGGGGTCGGCGCTGGTCCACCGGTGCACCCGGTCGTGCCGCTGTCGGGCACCGTGCCGGTGGTGGTGCGGAAGCGCCACTCGTAGCTGGTCGGCCGGAGCGTCATCTCCAGTGCGCCGAAGGCCGAGCCGAGCACGAACTCGCTGCCGGCGATAGGGGTGGTATTGGCGACGACGTTCTTGCCACCGGTGCCGACGACGAACGCGCGGACGCCGCCCGCTTCCGGTGCGCCCGTCGCGCCGAGCGGGGCGAAGCGCTCGTAGGTGTGGTCGTGGCCGGTCAGGGCGACGTCGACCCCGCCGTCGTACAGCGCCTGCCAGAGGGGTTGCAGGGCGGTCCAGCCGGGCCGGTAGCTCGAGAAGCGCGGGTGGTGGAAGTACGCCAACGTGCACGACGTCGGGTTCGCCGCGAGGTCCGCGCGCAGCCACCGTTCCTGTTCGCCACCAGCGAGGCAGGAGATCCGGTCGCAGTTGGAGTTGAGCGCGACCAGGTGCCAGGCCCCGATGTCGTAGCTGTACCAACCACGGGTGCGGTCGCCGGCCGCAGCGCCGAAGTAGTCGAAGTAGCCCGCGGCCGTCCCGGGTCCGTCGATGTACTCGTGGTTGCCGACGGCCGGTCGGGTGATCGCCTTGACGGCGCCCCAGCTCGGGTCGTAGGAGCTGGCGAACTGCGCAGCGCTGCCGTATTCGTACTGCAGGTCGCCGAGCGGCAACACGGCAGTCAGGGCGGCCGGGTCGAGCAGCGCAGCGGTGGCCCGGTGCTGGCAGGTCGCCGGGTCGCTCCCGTCAAAGGTTGCGGCGCTGGGGTCGCAGGCGATGTCGCCCGCCGCGGCGATCACGGGGTCGCCGGCAGGCGCGGCGCCGGCTGGCTCGCGCAGGACGGGTGCGGCGACGAGCAGGGGCAGCGACAGCAGCGCTGCGCACAGGACGCGCAGCCGGAGGGGGGCGGCAGACACGAAGTCAGGGTACGTGGGGGTGACCGCCGTGACCTGCGGAACCGGGATGTTGCCGCCTATCGTGTGACGGTGCGCTCTGACCTGCCAGCTGCGATCGTCGTGCCAGCTGTGATCGGCCTCGCACTGCTCACCGGTTGCGGCGGCGGTGGCGGCGCGTCAGCCCCGACAGCGCTTCCGACGACGGCGGGGCCGGCAGCGACCGTGGCCCCGGTGGCCACCTGCCCGCCGGTCCCGGTGAAGCCCGGCTTCGGCTGGCCCAAGCCGATCCCGGTCGACCTGCCAGTGCCCCCTGGCGGCACCATCGGCGATACCCGCACCACCGCTGACGGCCTGACGATCGTGCAGTTCCGGACGACGACGTCGCTGCGCGACGGGGTGATCTTTCTCGTCGACAACCTGGCCAAGAAGGGCTACACGCTCGGCCGCGGGGACGCCGAGGCGACCGAGGCCGACGCGCCGTTCGTCAAGGCGGACCTGCGTGGTGTCTTCCGGATGATCGCCCGGACCAGCTGTGAGACCGACTGGCTGCTGGCCGTCACCCGACGGGTCAGCGGCCAGACGGGCAGCCCGCTGCTGCCGATGCGACCGGGCCAGGGCAGCCCCTCGCCGTTGCCCTTCGGCTGACCGGTGGACGTCGGGGTCCTGCTGCAGGCGCTGCTCACCGGCCTCGCCGCCGGGGCGGTCCTGGGCCTGATCGCGCTGGGGTTCACCCTCGTCGCCGGCACGATCCGGGTCCTGCACCTCGCCCATGGCGACATTGCAGTGGCGGCCGTCCTCACCGCCGTACTCGCGGTGGTCGGCCGTACGCCGGTCGCGACTCGCCTCGACGGCTGGCGCGCCCTGGGGCTGGTCGTCCTGACCCTCGGCGTGGGAGCAGGCGCTGCGGCGCTGGTGGCGCTCGTCGCCGTCCGCCCCTCGCTGCCTGATGCCGCCCGCGGCCGCGCCGGCGACGCGCTCGGCTGGGTCGCGGGTGGGGTGGCGGCCGGGCTGCTGCTGCGCGAGCTGCTGGGCCTGGCGCTGCCCCAGGAGGCCTACGTCGTGCCGGACCCGTTCGGGCTGGACCGGTTGCCGGCGCTCGACCTGCCAGGGGGTGCGGTCCTGGCTGGTCGGGTCCCGGCGGTGCTCCTCATCGCGGTCGTCCTCGGGGTGGTGGCGGAGCGGGCGCTGGTGCTCTCGCGGTTCGGCAAGTCGCTGCGCGCGGTCGCCGACGATCCCGATGCGGCCGCGCTGTGCGGGGTGCCGGCCCGTCGGGTGGTGCTGGTCGCGTTCGTCGCGGCCGGCCTGCTGGCAGGGGCTGCCGGGCTGCTGGACGCGACGTCGAGCGCGCGGGCCGTGGCCGTTGACGACGGGGTGCTGCTGGGGCTGGCGGCAGTCGCAGCGGCCCTGCTGGGCGGGCTCGGCTCCTTGCGCGGGGCGCTGGTCGGAGGGTTGGCGGTCGGCGTCGTACAGGCG
>JBKKBU010000156.1:0-7552 GCA_046713755.1 Mycobacteriales bacterium | reverse complement strand
GGCGGGGGCCACGGTCGCGGCCGCGCCGACCGCGCTCTCCCCGGTCGGGGCGCTCTCCCCGGTCGGGGCGCTCTCCCCGGTCGGGGCGCTCACCGCGGTCGGGGCGCTCGCTGCGGTCCGGGCGCTTGGTGCCCGTCATCTGCAGGATCGGGCTGGTCATGTCCATGCCGCCCGCGAGCGCGTACTCCTGAATGAGCAGCTCGAGCTGCATGCCCATCGCCGGCTCGGCGGTCTCCATCTTCGAGCGCGCCAAGTCGCGCAGCGTCATCAGCCGAGACTTCTTGCGGCCTGCGTCGTCCCGCGGGTAGGTGAGCAGCACGGCGTGGGCCGCGCAGCTCGCGGTCCCCCCGACGGAGGTCACGGCCTCGCGGACAAGGGCGAGGTCGGTGAGGCAGGGCGCGCACTGGAGGGCCGTCATGGGGGGCCACGTTAGCGGCCCGCGGAATCGTGCAGGAGCGCCTGGCGGCACCGGCGCCCGTCCCAGCCGACCGGTTGAGCCCGCACACCTGTCGGCAAGCCCCCCCGGACGGCCAGGCAGGAACGCCGCCACCTCGTGTCGAAGATCTTTCCCACCACCGCCTGCCCCCTCTTTCCACCACCCCTTGCCCCCCACGAGGTCCCTGTGCTGCTCCGCCGCCCCGTCGTACGACTGGCCCTTGCCACCACTGCTCTGGCCGGGCTCGGCGCCTCCACGCTCGCGGCCGGTGCCGGCATCGGCGGCGCCGATCTCGCCGCGCTGCGCGGCTACGCCCAGAGCCACGGGCTCCAGCCCGACATCTCCGCTCGCGCAGCCGCCGAGAAGGCAGTCACGGGCGCAACGCCGCGGGCCAAGTGCGGCCCCGGCTCGCTGCCGGAGACGGGGCGTCAAGGCCGTGTCCCGAACGCTGAGTACGTGAGCGGTCGGGCCGAGAAGGGCTACACCTGCAACACCAAGGCGGTCGGCCACTTCGGCGAGACCGGCGGCTTCCAGGTCCAGCGCTACACCGATGTCACCGGCCGCACCTGCGCCTACTACGACAGCACCCTGCTGTTCCCGATCGACCTCCGCAACGGCGCGCTCGGCACGACCGTGCTCGACATGACCGACCCGGCCAAGCCAGTCAAGACGGGCACACTGGTCTCGCCCGCCATGCAGACGACCCACGAGTCGCTGCGCGTCAATCACGCCCGCGGCCTGCTCGTCGCCAACGCCGGCTCGCCGGCCACCCAGGTCGGCTTCGTGGACGTGTACGACGTCAAGGCCGACTGCCGCAACCCGGTCCTGAAGTCATCGCTGCCGATCGGCATCCTCGGCCATGAGGGCGGCTTCTCCCCCGACGGCAAGACCTACTGGGTGGCGACGACCGCCCGCCCAGGCATCGCCGCGATCGGGCTCGAGGACCCCTCCGTCCCGACCATCGTCTGGCGCAGCGAGAGCTGGACCTCACACGGCATGGGCGTGTCGGACAGCGGCACCCGGCTCTACACCGCCGACACCGGTGACGCCCCCGGCCTGCGGATCCTCGATGTCACCCAGGTTCAAGAGCGGGTCGCTAACCCGGTCGTGAGGGAGGTCAGCTCGCTGACCTGGCCCGAGGTGTCGATCCCCCAGAACGTCATCCCGGTGAAGATCAAGGGCAAGTCCTACGTCGTCGAGTTCGACGAGTTCGACAGCAACCCCACGGACTACGACGCCAAGAACCCCGTCGGGGCCGTCCGCATCATCGACATCAACAACGAGAAGAAGCCCTTCGTCGTCTCACGGATCCGGCTCGAGGTGCACCAGCCGGAGGCCCGCGCCTCCGACCAGGAGGGCGACCCCAACGCGACGTTCGGCGTGCAGGGCTACGCCGCCCACTACTGCTCGGTGCCGCGCCGCGTCGACCCGGGCATCCTGGCCTGCAGCATGATCCTGTCCGGCCTGCGGGTCTTCGACATCAACGACGTCACCAAGCCCCGCGAGATCGCCTACTTCAACAAGCCGCGGGTCACCGACGAGACGATGAGCGGGCTCGACCGCGGCGGCCACGCAATGTCCGCCCCGGCGTTCGACCCGGCCCGCCGGCAGGTCTGGTACACCGACGGCAAGACCGGCTTCTTCGCCGTCGAGCTCACCAACAAGGTGTGGAAGCCCAGCGGCCGCTACCCGGTCGGGACCTACTGACGGCGGTCGATGTCGTCGTCACGGCCGTCGAGGCCGTCGAGGCCGTCTTTGGCCTTGTCGAGCCCCGACGCGATCTTCTCGGTGTGCTTTCCGCCGGTCTTGTCGTCGATGGCGTCGCCGGCTCGGTCCAGCCCTGAGGCGATCTTGTCGCCGTGCTCATCGACCGCCTTCTCTGCGGCGTCCTTGAACTTGTCGAACATACCCATGGCGGGCTCCTCCCTCATCCGTGAGAAAGGAGCCTCGCACGGGTCGGGCCGACACGCTCATCGCGCCCCGCAGCTCGGCCGGTGGCAGCCCTAGGGCGCAGCCGCGTGCCCACGGATCGCCGCGATGGCCTCCGCGATGCGGGCGCTGTCCGTGCGGTGGTTCAGCACCGACACCCGCACGAACTGCCGCTCGCCGATCCGGGTGCTCGAAAGCCGAACTCGCCGCTCGGCGTTGACGCGGTCCATCAACTTCATCGTGGCGATGTCGAGCTCTGCCGCCGTGCGACGGTCGTCACGGCACCGGAACACCACCGTCGACAGGTCCGGCGACCACGGCACCTCGAGGTGCTCGTCGGCGGCTAGCGCGGCGTGCACGATCTGCGCCAAGTCCAGCTTGTCGTCCAACGCTGCCCGGAAGACCGCGAGGCCGTGCAGGTGCAGCGGTAGCCACACCCGAAGCCCACGTGAGTCACGGGTCAGCTCGGGGCTGTAGTCACCGAAGTTCGGGAGGTCGAGCTCACCGATGTCTTGCAGGTAGTGGCCGGCACCCCCGGAGTGCGCCCGCTTGAGCTGGTCGCCGTCCCGCACCAGCAGCGCACCCGTGCCGAAGGGGAGAAACAACCCCTTGTGCGGGTCCAGCACCAGCGAGTCGGCCCGCTCGACACCGACCAACCGTCGGCGACCGCGTTCGGTCAGCTGGAAGAAACCGCCGTACGCCGCATCGACGTGGAACCACAGCCCTTCCTCCCTCGCCAGGTCGGCGAGAGCGGGCAGATCGTCGACGGTGCCGGTGTCGGTGCTGCCGGCATTGCCGACCACGCAGAAAGGGGCGCTGCCGGCCGCGCGGTCGGCCATCACCATGTCGCGCAGGGCCGCCAGGTCGATCCGAAGGTCAGCATCCACCGGTACGACCCGCACGGCGCGCCCCGGGAAGCCGGCCAGGCGCATCGCCTTGGCAACCGCCTGGTGGGTGTGGGCGGTGAGGTAGATCGTTCCGTGCAGGAAGTTCTCGGGCAGCAGCGCGGCCTTGGCCGCGAGGACGGCCGAGAACGTTGCCAGTGATCCCCCGGTGGTGAGGATCCCGGCTGCCTCGGCCGGGAGTCCGAACAGGTCCGCCATCCACCGCAGCACGTCGGCTTCGAGCGCCACGAAGCCCGGCGCGGGAAAAGCCAACCCGGTGTAGCGGTTGAGCACATCGCCGACCAGGTCGGCGATCGCTGCGCTGACCAAACCGCTGCCGGGGATGAATGCCAGATAACCCGGGCTCGCGGTGTTGAGCCCCTTCGTCGTGGCTCGGTCCACGACCTCGAGCAGTTCACCGAGCGCTCGGCCGTGCTCCGGCGGCGGCATCCGCAGGTCCGCGTCCGCCAGGAAGGGCGCGATCTGCGTGGTGTCGGACGCGGGCAGGTCGGGCAACCGCTCGAGGAACTCCACGACAAAGCGCGAGGCTTCGGCCAGCCACGCGCCAGCCAGCTCAGGGTCCGGCTCCAGCGGGGCTCCTCGCACGCCACCATTCTTGCCGATGAGCATCCAACCGCTGGAGCGAGGATCCCAGCGTTCCTCTCATCGCCACCCGCCATCAAGGTCGAGGCAGCACCCACCTACCATCCGCCGATGCCGTTGGTCGCCCTGCCGGCGAACCCGGCCGCGGCGCAGCGGCAAGGAGTCCGGACACTGGCGTCGAACTAGGCAGTGTCGACCGTCGCCCGACGGCACTGCCAGCAGTTGGAGGATCCATGCGCCGGCTCGCCCTCGCGCTCGTGCCGCTCATCGGACTGGCGCTCGCCGTGCCAGGCCAGGCCGCGCCGACCAAGGTGCCCCAGATCAAGGACGCCGCCGGCGATGCGGTGGGTGCACAGGCCGGCACCGACGTGGTGTCGGTGCTCTACACGACGACCGGCAAGGGCTCGGGCAAGGCCTACGTCGCGAAGCAGCTGGTCGTCACCATGACGATGGCGGGGCCCGTCGTCACAACCCCCGGGTTCACCTACGAGGTGGAAGCCATCACGGACACGTGCGGCTCCGTCATGTTCACGCTGGAGCCCGGCACCGCCTACCAGGACGTCACGGGTCTCAACGGCTGGGCCGAGTGGGGCGACTGCACGATCGGGGACGGCAACATCGAGCTGCTGACCGCAGCCGTGAAGGGCAAGACGATTACCTGGTCGTTCAGCCTGAAGGCCATCCCCGTCAAGCTCGGCGCAGTCTTCAGCGAGTTCCAGGCCCGGGTCGACCCGAGCAATCCGGTCGTCCCCCTGCCGTCCAACACCACCGGCGCCGAGCTCGGCCTCGTGGACAAGGCCACCGGTGCCGGCACCTGGAAGCTGAGCTAGCCGCCAGCACACTCGGGACCTTCGGCACTTCACCTCCGGCACGGAACGGGACAGCCTGTGCGGGAGGCGAGACGGTGCGCCCACCGAGAGGACCGTGCCATGAGAGTTGTGACGGCTTTCCTTCATCCCGCTTTCGAGCACATGCGTCGCTGGCTACACGACGGGAATTCACCTCCTTCGGGCCGACCCAACCCAGGTCCGCCGCGCGGCCTCGGTGTCGACCCAGTGCCCCATCCCGGGCACGCCCCCGGGCATCGGCACCTAGCAGCGCCACCCGACATCCCCGGTCCGCACACGTCCGTGCCCATCCAGCAGCGGCACCATCAAGCCTGGATGGGGACGGGTGGGCGCGTTGGCCGACGCCGCCGCAACGAGCGCCACGGGGACGAGCGAAAGGACTGACCTCGCCGCGGTGCCGCAGGTACGACGGTCGCCAGGTCAACGGCTACTCGGCGACCGCTGCTGGCGCTTCGTGGTGATGAATGACGGCGTCCGTGCCAGGAAAGTACAGCCCGTTATGGCCCGTGTCTGACCAGCGCACCACGTAAGGCGCGGCCCCGTCGGCCCCGTGAACCTCAAGGATCTCTCCGTCCCGACTCGGCTCATCGACGTGAGCCGCGCGAACGATGATGCGATCGCCAACAGACGCGTGCATGGATGCCTCCTTCGATATCGCAGTCTCGCGACCGTAAGCAGGGGGGGTCGACAGCGGCAGAGGCAAAGGTCCCGGAAACGGCCGACCCACGGTGGGGACGCCACATCGTCCTGATGCCGACAGGACCAAGGCCTCTGCCGCGCGATCCCTCAGCGCCGCAGGCTGGATGCGGCAGAGGAGGAATCATGGCCGACGCGACCAGCACCCGACCGCTCGTGATCGTCGGGGTCGACGGATCCGAGTACAGCCACGCGGCCGTTGCATGGGCGACCGACTACGCCAAGCAGAGCGGGGCTGTCTTGGAGTTGCTCATCGCCTGGCACTGGCCGCCCATGTACGGGTACCCGATGTTGATCCCCAGCTTCGACGCCGAAGGGGTCGCCCGCGGCCTGGTAGAGAAGGCTGCCGCCGAGGTGAGCCTGCCACCTGAACGACTTCGGACAACGGTGCTCAGCGGCCCCCCTGCGCAACGGCTCGTCGAGGCGTCGACCCGCGCCGACCTGCTGGTCGTCGGCCCCCGCGGGCACGGCAGCTTCAGCGGGTTGCTTCTCGGATCCGTAGGCGCCCACTGCGTGCATCACGCCCACTGCCCGGTCGTCGTCGTCCGGCCGACAGATGTCGACGGCTGACACCCCACTCGCTCCGCCACCGCCGGGCTTCCCGTCGTGGTTGTCGCAGGACGTCTCCCTGCTCGACGGGCGAAGCGTCTTCATCCGGGCGGTCCTGCCGAGCGATGCCGATGAGTTGCGCCGAGCGGTCGAGAAGGCCGATCCCGAATCCCTTCGGAGCAGGTTCCTCGGCGCTCGCCCGCCGCAAAGCACCCAGGAGTTCGAGCGACTCGTCCGCGTGGACTACACCCGTCGGCTCGCGGTCTTGGCCTTCGCTGCTGACGGGCACGGTGTCGGTATCGCCAGGTATGAGGCCCTGGGCAACGGCGACACCGCCGACGTAGCGGTCGCCGTCGACCCGGGCTGGCGCCACATCGGGCTCGCCACCACTCTCGTGCAGCTGCTCGCCACCTGCGCAGAGCGCAACGGCATCCGCCAGTTCACCGCGGACTTCTTCGCCGACAACCTCGACGTCATCGACCTCATCGCCGAGACCGGCATGCCATATCAAAACACCGACGCCACCGCTGGCGTGATCGTTGCCACCGTCACCCTGCCAGCCGACCCAGTCATCTCACCGTGAACGCCTCCGTCGTCGAGACCCATAGCTCGACGTTGTTCTTCGTGGACGGTCTGGTCTACAAGCGCAAGAAGTCGCTCGACCTCGGCTTCTCCGACTTCCGCACTCGTGAGGCGCGGCTCGCCGGCTGCCGCGACGAGGTTCGGCTGAACCGGCGGCTCTCGCCCGACGTCTACCTCGGCGTTACCGACGTCATCGGCCCCGACGGCGAGCTGTGCGACCACCTGGTCGTCATGCGCCAGCTGCCTGACGACCGGCGGCTCACGGCCCTGGTCGCTGCAGGCGAGAACATCGACGACGTGCTCTGCAACGTTGCCGCCCAGCTCGCCGAACTGCACCGGCGGTCCCCGGCTCCTGCCCATCGGCGTGACCTCGGGCGGGCCGACGCCGTTCAACAGTTGTGGACCGACGGTCTCGATGCACTACGTAACTTCTCCGACCTGGTTGCCGACGAGGTGCGCGAACGCACGCGCGAGCTCGTCCTGCAATGGCTCGCCGGCCGCCGGCCGCTGCTCGACGCTCGGGTCGATGAAGGCCGCGTCTACGACGGGCATGGCGACCTGCTCGCCGACGACATCTTCGCGTTGCCGGACGGACCGCGGATCCTTGACTGCCTGGAGTTCGACGAGGGCCTGCGCGTCTGCGACGGGCTCGCCGACGCGGCGTTCCTCGCCATGGACCTCGAGCGGCTCGGCGCTCCAGCGGCCGCACGGATGTTCCTCAGCGCGTACGAGCAGGCCGCCGGCGACACCCCAGCCGGGTCGCTCGAAGACTTCTACCTCGCCTACCGCGCCCATGTCCGCGGCAAGGTCTCCTGCATCCGCGCCGAACAGGACCCGCAGCGTGACGCGCGGACACCTCGCCGGCCTCGACGCCGAACAGCATCGCAACGACGGCTTCCGCATCGGCCTCTACGCACCGGACGTGACGGCACGGACGTACGACATCATGCTCACGGAGGCACGCGCTGCCCTGACCAGAGGAAACAGCGTCGTCCTGGACGCGTCCTGGGTCGACCAGCGATCCC
>JBKKBU010000155.1:0-15710 GCA_046713755.1 Mycobacteriales bacterium | reverse complement strand
GCGCAGCAGATGGCCGCCAGGGTGCAGCTCGAGCAGATGCGTGGTCGGGTCGCGATCGGACCGGGCGGCCAAGAGCAGATCGCCCAGGCCCCCGGCGTCGGCAACACCGGCCAGTACCTCTGAAGTTGATCAGACAAGCCCAACCTGTCTGATCAACTCCCGAGCTGAGGGGCCCATTTCGCCGTAGATGATCAGACAGGCGCAACGTGTCTGATCATCTTCAGAACCAGCGGGAGAGGACGGTGGCGACGCCGTCCTGGTCGACGGTGTGAGTGACCTCGTCGGCGACGGCCAGCACCTCGGGGTGGGCGTTGCCCATCGCTACGCCGAGACCGGCCCAGGCCAGCATCGGGATGTCGTTGGGCATGTCACCGAAGGCGACGACGGCGGCCGCCCCGATGCCGTGCGACTCGGCAAACAGCGCCAGGCCACTGGCCTTGGAGATGCCCACGGCGGAGATCTCGAGCAGGCCGTCGTTGCTGGAGTGCGTGCACTCGGCGAGATCTCCGAGGGCGGCGCGCGCCGCGGCCAGCAGCTCGTCCGAGCCGAGCCCCTCGTGGCGGCCGAGCAGCTTCACGACCCCGCCCTGCACCAGGTTCTCGATGGGGCGCGGGACGTCGTCGGGCAGGTCCCAGCGCGGGATGTACGACGGCTCGTGCCCGAACCCGTGGTCGAGGTGCTCGACGGCGAAGGCGATCCCGGGGACCTCGCGGCGGAGCGCACCGACGACCTCCGCGGCCACCTCAGCGCCGAGCAGGTGCGCTTGCACGACCTGCTCGGTGTGCAGGTCGTAGACCAAGGCGCCGTTGGCGCAGATCGCGAGACCGCGGTGGCCTGTCGCCTCGACGAGCGGGGCCATCCAGCGTGGCGGCCGACCGGTCACCATGACGAACGGCGCACCCGACGCCTCCACCGCCGCGATCATCTCGACCGTGCGGGGCGACACCGTCCCGTCACTGCGCACCAGCGTGCCGTCGAGGTCGGAGGCCACCAGGCGAGGAGCGGTCATCCACCCCAGGTTGTCATGAGCTGAGTAGGACTGCTCAGGCGCACTGGCGGGCCAGCCGACAGTCTCATCGTCATGACCACGACCTGGACCGCACCGACTGCCCCGCCCCGCACGCCGCGCCGCCGCTGGCCCCTCTGGGTGAAGGTGCTGGTGACCTTCGTCGTGGTGGTGGTCACCGGGATGGCGCTGTTCGTCGGTGCGGTCGTCGTCAGCCTGTCCGGGGGCCTCGACGACGTGCTCGACGTGAGTAACCCCTCGAAGGACAGCCGGTCGGTCGTCAAGGCCCGCGGGAAGGCAGCAACTCGACTGGACCCACTGCACGTGGCGGTCACCAGCGGGCTCGGTGCGAGCGACACCCGCGTGCGGGTCAGCAGGGACGAGTGCCAGATCGGTGAGCACAATTGGAAGATCGACGACCCCTACGACCTCGACTGCGTCCTCGCCCGCGGCTCGGTCTACGTGGTGCCGCTCAACACCGACCACGACGCACTCGTCGCCGACGTGGAGCGGGCGCTCGAGCAGCAGCGGGCCAGCTGGACCCCCCAGGACTCCTACGGGCACCCGAACGACCGCCGGTGGACCCGCGGCGGCAACCCGGAGGCGGGCGCCGCCACCCAGGAGGTCACGATCACCGTCATCGGAGCCAACGACGGCGTGCAGTCCTACGAGCTCCGGGGTGGCTACGACGACAACGGCAACCCCGAGGGCATCACCCGCGACGGTGAGCCCTATGGCGTCGAGGCGCTGCGCAACGAGCACCCCGGCTCGCTCGTCGTCGTGACGACAAGCGAGCGCTACTTCTACGCCTGACGGGCCGACAAGACGGCGCGGCCCTGCAGGTAAGGACGCAGCGCGACCGGCACGTGCACCGACCCGTCGACCTGCTGATGCACCTCGAGCAGCACCGCGATGGTGCGGCCGACCGCGCACAACGTGCCGTTCAACGTGGCCACCGGCTCGGTGCCGGACTCACCGCGGCGCCGGATGCCGAGCCGCCGGGCCTGGAAGTCGGTGCAGTTGGAGGTGGACGTCAGCTCGAGCCAGCGCTGCTGCGACGGCAGCCACGCCTCGCAGTCGAACTTGCGGGCAGCCGAGGACCCGAGGTCTCCAGCGGCGACGTCGATGACGCGGAACGGCAGCTCGAGGGCGGTCAGGAAGTCCTTCTCCCACTTCAGCAGCCGCTGGTGCTCAGCCGCGGCCTCGGCCAGCTCCGCGTAGACGAACATCTCGACCTTGTCGAACTGGTGCACCCGGATGATGCCGCGGGTGTCCTTGCCATGGGACCCGGCCTCCCGACGGAAGCACGAGCTGAACCCGGCGTAGCGCCTCGGCAGGGAGTCGAGCACCTCGCCGGAGTGGAACGCCGCCAGCGGCACCTCGGACGTGCCGACGAGGTAGAGGTCGTCGGCCTCGAGCTGGTAGACCTCGGCCGCGTGCGCCCCGAGGAAGCCGGTGCCCTCCATCGCCTCGGCCCGCACCAGCGCCGGCGCGATGACCGGCACGAAGCCGGCGGCGAGGGCCTGCGCCATCGCCAGGTTGACCAGGGCGAGCTCCAGCAGCGCGCCGTCGCCGACCAGGAACGCGAACCGGGAGCCGCTGACCTTGGCGCCCCGCTCAGTGTCGATGGCGCTGTCGTTGGCCCCGCCGATCCCGGCGGCAACGTCGAGGTGATCCTTCACCGGGAAGGCGTACGACGGCACCTTGCCGACCTGCTCGAGCACGACGAAGTCCTGCTCGCCCCCCGGGGGGGCACCGAGCACGACGTTGGGCACGGCGAGGTGAGCCAGGCGCAACGCGGCTTCCGCCTCGGCCTGCGCCGCCTCCGCCGACTTCACCTCGCCCGACAGCGCCTTCGCCCGCTCGAGTACCGCCGGTCGCTCGGCCGGCGACGCGGACTTCACCGACTGGCTGACTGCCTTCTGGTCGCCGCGCAGGGTGTCGGCCCGCGTCACCGCCGTACGCCGGGCCTCATCCGCTGCCAGCAGCGCGTCGACGAGCGCGGGGTCGTCACCACGGGCGGTCTGGGAGGCGCGCGCCCGGTCCGGGTCGTCGCGCAGCTGCTTGAGGTCGATCACGTCGCGAGGCTACCGGCGGTGTCATGGCAGATTGCTCCCATGCGCAGCGACCTGTTCGGGGAGAACCTCGAGACCACATCCACTGAGACCATGAGCCTGCAGAACCCGCGGCTGCTCAAGGTGCAGCTCGACGGGGAGGTGCTGGCGCGGCAGGGGGCGATGGTCGCCTACCAGGGCCAGGTCGAGTTCGCCTATGAGGGTGCCGGCGGCGTGGGGCGGTTCCTGAAGAAGGTCGTCACCGGCGAGGGCGTGCCGCTGATGCGCTGCCGTGGCAAGGGTGACGTCTTCCTCGCGCAGGACGCCTACGAGCTGCACATCATCGACCTCGACGGCGACTCCGTGACGGTCAACGGCGCCAACGTGCTGGCCTTCGAGTCCGGTCTCACCTGGGACATCCGCCGCGTCGAGGGCGCGTCAGTGCTGTCCGGTGGCGTCTTCAACATGGTCTTCACCGGCACCGGGCGGTTGGTCATCAGTGCCTGCGGGACGCCCGTCGTTCTCAACGCCGCCGAGGCCCCGACCTACGCCGACCTGCAGTCCGCCATCGCCTGGTCGTCGTCACTGCAGACCCGGCTGGTCAGGACCGCAAGTGCATCAGCCCTGATCGGGCGCGGCTCGGGAGAGGCCTTCCAGCTGCAGTTCGGTGGGCAGGGCTTCGTCATCGTGCAGGCGTCCGAGGGCCCGGTCGTGGCCAAGCACGCCCACTAGCAAGGGTCCGTGTCAGGCCTGGTCAGGCCGGGCTGACCGCGACACCCAGCGAGTCGGCTCCGACGGCCTTGGGCGCGCCCTTCTCGTAGAACACGTCCAGCTCGGTGATCTCGAAGCCGGCGCCGGTGATGAGGTCGGCGATCGGGCGGGTCAGGTGACAGCCGCCGGCCATCCGCTTCTGCATCGGCTCGAGCCGGTGCTGCCAGCGCTGCACCGCCTCGTCCGGGGCCAGGCCGTGCTCGACGAAGTGCAGGGTGCCGCCGGGCTTGAGCACCCGCCGCACCTCCTGCAGCGCCCGGGTCGCATCCGGGATCGTGCACAGGGTCCAGGTGGACAGGGCCGCGTCGAAGCTGTCGTCGGCGAAGGGCAACGACTGACCGTCCAGCCCCGCCCGCTCGACCCGGGTGCTGCTGGCCGCCAACCGCTTGCCGGCGAGCTTCCAGCCGAGGTCCGCGGGCTCGACGGCCGCGACCCGCGTCACCGCTGCCGGGTAGTGCGGGACGTTGAGGCCGGAGCCGAAGCCGATCTCGACGACCTCGCCGGTCAGCCCGGCGCAGACCCGCTCACGCAGGTTCTTGGCGTCCCCCACCGCGCACGCCACGTTGACGATGCGCGGCAGGATCTTGTCCCGGTAGAACGGCACGGATACCTCCGGTGAGCTAGCTCCGGCGTCGGCCCCAACGGCTGGATCCGGTGAGGTTCTCGTCATCATCGCGCGGCTGGGTGGCGGCGCGGGTCGCATAGCCGATCGCCTGCTCCTCCTCGGGCGACAGCGAGTGGCCGGAGGTGCCGCCCTTGACGCCCTTGGCGTAGGTGCGGGTCTCCGAGCGGCCGTTGATCGAGGTGAGGATCAGACCGTCGCCCTCGTCGTCGAGCAGGGCGGCGGAGAACGACAACCGACCACCCATGTCACCGAAGGCGTCGTAGCGCACGACGGCGACGTGCCGCAGGGCGTCCGACAGGTCGGCCCGGGCGGCTGAGAGGTCCTCGCGCAGCATCGTCACGTCCCGGCGCAGCGCTTCGGACTGCTGGTGCTGGGCCGTCACCGCCTCGGCGAAAGTGGCCGTCGCGGGATCGTCAGTGCCTCTGACGAGGGTGTTGTAGGCCTTCTGCAGCCGCCCGAGCCGGACCACGAGGGCAAGGGCGAGACCGAAGGACAGGACGCCCACCCCTGCAGCGACCAGGGCGACGACCTCGAGGGAGCTGTCGTCGAGGAGCACGGGCCCGAGGGTAGTCGCCCGGATCGCATTAGCCTGCGCTGCGTGGACCGCGACGAGGTGAGCGCCCTGCTCGATGCCGTCGCGGCCGGCACCGTCGCGCCGGCGGCGGCGCTCGACCGACTGGCGACCGCCCCTTACGAGGACCTGGCGCACTCCCTGGTCGACCTGCACCGGGCCCTGCGCACCGGCGACCCCGAGGTCGTCTACGGCGAGGGCAAGACGACGCGACAGGTGCTCGACAACGTGACGGCGCTGCAGGGCACCCGCGCGGTCCTCGTCACGCGCGCCGACCCCACCACCGTGGCCGAGCTCGAGGCGTGCTTCGACTGCATCGTCGAGGGGCGCACCGTGGCCGTTGGCCCGCTGCCCGAGCCGCGCGGCCTGGTCGCCGTCCTCGCCGCCGGCACCAGCGACGGGCCGGTCGCGGCTGAGGCAGCGCTCACCGCCCGGGTGTTCGGCGCGGTCGTGGAGCGGGTCGATGACGTGGGCGTCGCAGGACTGCACCGTTTGCTGCGGGCCCGGGCAGCGCTCGACCGCGCTGACTGCCTTGTCGTCGTGGCCGGCATGGAGGGGGCGCTGCCCTCGGTCATCGGTGGACTGGTCGGCACGCCGATGGTCGCGGTGCCGACGAGCGTGGGCTACGGCGCGTCGTACGGCGGGTTGGCAGCGCTGCTGGCGATGCTGAACTCCTGCGCCCCGGGGGTCGCCGTCGTCAACATCGACAACGGCTTCGGCGCCGGGGTGTTCGCGGCCCGGGTGGCGCGCCAGGTGTCCCCGCCACCGACCGGCGCGGCGCCGTGATCGGCTGGCTGGACTGCTCGGCCGGGATGTCCGGCGACATGCTGCTCGGAGCCCTGGTCGACGTCGGCGTCCCGCTCGCTGTGCTGCAGGCGGCCATCGACGTTGTCGCCCCTGAGCCGGTGCTGCTCACCGCGACGACCGTGACCCGCGGCGGCATCGGAGCGACGCGCGTGCACGCCGAGACCGCCGACAGCACGACGACGCGGACCTGGGCCGACGTCCGGCAGCTGCTCGCCCAGCTCGACGGACCGGTGGCCGCCACCGCGCTGGCGGCCTTCCGCCGGCTCGCCGAGGCGGAAGCCGGCGTCCACCGCGGCGCCACCGACGACGTGCACTTCCACGAGGTCGGTGCCCTTGACGCCATCGCCGACGTCGTGGGAGCAGCGGCCGGCCTGCACCATCTGGGCCTCGCCGAGCTGGTCGTCAGTCCGGTGGCGGTCGGGTCGGGCACGACCCGCGGTGCGCATGGCCCGCTGCCGGTGCCGGTGCCCGCCGTGCTGGCCCTGCTGGTCGGTGTGCCCGTCCAGGCCGGCGCCGTCGCCCACGAGGCCTGCACTCCCACGGGCGCGGCCCTGGTGGCCGCCACCGCATCGTCGTACGGCGTCCTGCCGGCGATGACGGTGACGCGCAGCGGCACCGGCGCCGGGGGGCGTGACCCAGCCGAGGTCGCCAACGTGGTGCGGCTCGTGATCGGCGAGCGGACCAGCGACCCGAGCACCGCCCTGATGCTCGAGACCAACGTCGATGACCTGGACCCCCGGCTGTGGCCGACGGTCCTCGATCGGCTGCTGGCGGCTGGGGCGTCCGACGCGTGGCTCACCCCGATCCTCATGAAGAAGGGCCGGCCGGCGCACACCCTGAGCGTGCTGCTTGCGCATGAGCGTCGGGCGGCTGTTCTGCGGGTGGTGTTCACCGAGACGACGACCATCGGGGTGCGGGAGTGGTCCGTCGACAAGACCGCGTTGGCGCGCACCGAGACCACCGTCGAGGTCGGCGGTCAGGTGATCCGGGTGAAGCGCGTGACCCTCGACGGCAAGCAGGTCAACGCGATGCCGGAGTACGACGACGTCCTCGCGGCTGCCCAGGCACTCGGCCAGCCCGTGAAGCAGGTCCTGGGGCTGGCCCAGGCCCGCTGTCGGGACTAGACGACCTGCACGAACGTCAGCGTCCCGGCCCGCGGCGACAGCACGGCGCTCACCACATCGAGGGTGACCAGGGAGGCGTCGCGGCGGCGTAGGCGCACGATGGCTCGCATCGTGATGCCGGCCCGTAGAGCCTGCAGCGGCGGCAGGCTGAGGTGCTGATCCGGCACCGGCTGGGCATCGGCCGAGAAGTCGACTGCCCGCACCAGCTCGCAGAAGTCCACCCCCTCGATGTCGTCGTCGAGGTCGAGCAGCACGGTCGCGGTCGGGCTCACAGCGGCCAGCCGGCCACGATCGTCGAGCACGAGGCAGGCGTCCGCAGAGGTCCGGACGGCGTCGATCCACGGCCGCAGGACACCCGGTTCGAGGTCGAGGGTGCGTCGCACCGGGGCTTCCGCGGCGGCGAGGTGGCACAACGGCAGCAGCAGCTGGCTCATCGCGCCGCCAACAGGTCTCGCAACCCCTGGTCGAGTGGGCGGGCCTTCCAGCCGAGGTCCGCGGCGGCCTTGTCGGAGCTGGCCCAAAAGGTCACCCCGTCTGATGAGGTGATGACCTCGCGCAGGTTGGGGGGGAAGCCCAGGAGCGGGCCGACCACCCCGCCCAGCGGAGCCATCGCCCGGAGCAGGGCGGTGGGCACCGCACCGCGCGGCGGTCGACGACCGCTCACCTCGGCGAGGACGGCGATCAGGTCGCGCATGCGGACCGGCTCGCCGCCGAGGACGTAGGACTGACCTGGTGCCCCGGTCTCCAGCGCGGCGAGCACCCCCGCGGCGACGTCGTCGCGGTGCACCGGTGTCACCCCCAGGTCGGGGAAGGGCAACAGCGGCAGCTTGCCACCGAGGAAGCGGTCGACGAGACCGCCGACCTCACTGTGGTCGCCAGGCCCGTAGACCACCCCCGGCTGCACCACGACCAGGGGCAGTCCCGCCTGCGCGATCTCCTGCGCGCGGCGATGGGCGCGCACCTTGGTCTCCTCGTACACCGAGGTGTAGGACGCCGGCTCAGGGCGCACCCACTGCTCGTCGGCGATCGCTCCGGCGGTGTTGCCGAAGACCACGACGCTGGAGAGGTAGACGGCCCTGCGCACCCCTGCGGAGAGCGCCGCTCCGAGGACCCGCTCGGTGCCCCCGACGTTGACGTCTGACATGGCCGGCCGCTGGTCCGGCCGGATGCCGATCTCGTAGGACGCGGCTGCGTGGATGAGGGCGTCGCAGTCCTGGCAGGCCTTCGTGAGGGCCGCCTCATCGGACAGGTCGCCCACGACGAGCTCGCAGCCCAGGTCACGCAGCCCCGCAGCCTTGCCCGGGGTGCGCACGAGCGCGCGCACGTCGTCGCCCCGCTCCCGTAGGAGTCTGGCCACTTCGCCACCGATGAACCCGGTGGCCCCGGTGACGATCAGTCGCACTGGAGTGACGTTACGCCGGGGTCCGTGACCTGTCTGTGACCGTCACCCGCTCGGACCAGTCGCGTTATCGGCCCTACGCCACGGGGCATACACCGACCAGCCCTGACGGCCGGCCCTGTCCATCGCAGCACGGAGGCTCCCCATGCCCCCCCTCGTCACTGTCCCTGACGCGTCCCTGCACGACCCGCTCGCCGATCAGCTCCGCACGGCCCTGCGCACAGGTGCCCTCGACGGCGTCGTGGGAGCCGTGCCGGTCGACCGCCGCGACCGCTTTCTGACCTTGCTCGCCATCTACGACCTCCACACCGCGCCGCTCGAGGTGGTCGGCGATGCGGCCCGCCACCAAGGCCACCCTGCGGTCGCCGAGATCAAGGCCCGCCTGGAGCAGGCCTGGCTGGGCGAGCTCGACGTGGCCTGGGAGGGCGCCGCGCTGCTGCGCACGGTCCAGACACCTGACGACGTCGTCAAGGCGATGCGCGTGATCGCCGCCAAGGACCGTTTGCCGAGCGCCTACCGGTGGCTGGCCAAGCAGGCCGACTGGACCGAGCTCGTCGACTTCCTCGCCCTCGAGGGCGGCCCGGACGGCGGCTTCGACGACCTCGTCGCGGTCTGCCAGGTGGGGCTGTCGGGCAGCGCGAAGCTCGAGCTGGGCAAGAACTACTGGGACGAGATGGGCCAGGGCAACGCCGAGGGCGTTCACACCGTCCTGCACGACCGGCTGGTCGCGGCCCTCGACCTGCCCCGCGTCCCAAGGACCGCCATGCCGGTCGAGGCGCTCGAGCGGGCGGCCCTCGGCGGCCTGCTCGCCACCAACCGCTGGCTGCAACCGGAGATGATGGGCGCCCTCGGGCTGCTGGAGCTGCAGGCCGGGCCGCGCTGTCGGCTCGTCCTGGCGGCGTTCGACCGGCTCGGCGCGCCTGCCGATGCCTACCCGTTCTACGTCGAGCACGCCGAGGTCGACCCAGTGCACGGTCAGGACTGGCTGGCCAAAGCGGTGGCCCCTACTGCCGTGGCGCACCCCGAGTGGGGCCCGCGGATGGTCAAGGGCGCCTGGTGGCGCTCCCAGGTCAACCTGGCCTTCTTCGAGGCCGTCCGGCAGGCCATCGTCGCGGAGTCCGCTGCCGCCTGACATGTGGTGTCCACAGCACCCTGATGCTGTGGACACCACATCTAAGGTGGGCGCGTGCTGCATTCGGTGACGTCGGAGACCGGGCGGCTGCGCACGGTGCTGCTGCACCGACCCGGGCCCGAGCTGTCTCGACTCACCCCCCGCAACAACGCCGACCTGCTGTTCGACGGACTGCCGTGGGTGTCGCGCGCCCAGGAGGAGCACGACGGCTTCGCCCAGGCGCTGCGCGACCGCGACGTAGAGGTGCTCTACCTCTCCGACCTGCTCGTCGAGGCCCTCGAGGTGCCGGTCGCCCGCAGCGAGGCCGTCCACGCGGCCGTCTCGGCGCAGGTCGTGGGCCCCACCTTGGCCACGTCGTTGCACCGCTGGCTGCTGGACCTCCCGAGCACCGAGCTCGCCCGCCTGCTGTGCGCCGGACTGACCCACGAGGAGCTCCCTCGGACCGGCCCCGAAGGGGTCGTCGCCCGCATGGCGGGTGCGGGCGACTTCGTCGTACCGCCCTTGCCCAACCTGCTCTTTACCCGCGACTCGTCGGTCTGGCTGGCTGACCACGTCGCCGTCACCCGGCCGTCGATGCCGGCGCGCCAGCGGGAGACGTCGCTGACCGGCGCGATCTTGCGCCACCACCCACGCTTCGCCGGCACCCCACTGCTCTACGGCGGCTCCCAGGAGGAGGCCTGGTTCGAGGGTGGCGACGTGTTGCTGCTCGCTCCCGGCGTCGTCGCGATCGGGGTCGGCCAGCGCACGACGCCCGCTGGGGTGGAGGCCTTCGCGCTGCGCGCCTTCGCGACGGGGGTCGCCCACACCGTGCTCGCCGTGCCGATCGCGCAGGAGCGGGCCACCATGCACCTCGACACCGTCTGCACGATGGTCGACGTCGACGCGGTCGTGATGTTCCCCGCGGTCGCGGACACCCTGGTCGCCTATCCGGTCACGTCCGACGGAGATGGCGGCGTGCACGTCGACGCACCGCGACCCTTCCTCGAGGCCGCCGCCAAGGCCATGCAGATCGACCGGCTGCGCACCGTCGACACCGGCCTGGACCCCGTCACCGCCGAGCGCGAGCAGTGGGACGACGGCAACAACACCCTGGCGATCGAGCCTGGCCTGGTGGTCGCCTACGAGCGCAACACCGTCACCAACGCAGCTCTTGAGGCGGCCGGCATCGAGGTCGTGCAGATCGCCGGGTCGGAGCTCGGCTCAGGGCGTGGCGGGCCGCGCTGCATGTCGTGTCCGGTGTTGCGCGATGCACTGGACTGAACTGCAAGCAGGGAGTACGACGAACGCGTGTCCGTGACCCCCATCTTGCGCGTCCTGCTCGCCGCCGCCCTCGCTGTCGTGGCCTTCGCCCACCTCGACGTCGCCGACACCTACGTCGAGGTCGGCACCAAGCCGTTCAGCCTCGGCTACCAGTTCTATGCGCAGGCCGCCGGCGCCCTGCTGCTGGCCCTGGCGGTGCTGGTGCCCTTCGTGCGCTCGTGGGGGCGCCTGGACCCACTGGTGTGGGCCTCGGCGGCCGGCTTCGGCGTCATCTCGCTCGTCCCGCTGGTGGTCAGCCGCTACCGCACCATCCCGGTGCCCGGACTGGACGGCGGCTTCATGGAGACCTGGGAGGCACCGCGGGCGGTGCTCTCCGCGGTGAGTGAGTCCGCGGTCATCGTGCTCGCCGGCGCCGGCCTGCTCCTGGCCCTCCGCGCCCGCTCCGCCCGGACCCCCGTCGAGCCCTAAGCCCCCCGGTCCGGCTCCGGCCCGGCCGAATGGGGATCCCCGATGGGCGTTTGCGGGGGCGAAACACCCATCGGGGATCCCCATTCGCGGCGGAGCGGCGCGGCCTCCGGGGCGCGGCGCGGCCTCCGGGGCGCGGCGGAGCGGCGCGGCCTCCGGGCCGAGCGGGGCGGGCGGTGGGCGCGGTAGGTGTGGGCCGCGCTAGCGGAGGGTGAGCTGGCGGGACAGCAGGCCGGCGCGGGAGCGGCGCGCCTGCGGCGGCAGCGGACCGGGCTCGGCGAGGGCCGCGTCGAGCCGAGACCGCAGCGTCGCGACCGGCTCCTCGAGGGCGTCGGCCGGCAGGTCAACCGGCAGGTCCCAGACCGGGCAGAGCAGCCCGTGAGCTCGAAACGATCCGACGTAGCGAGTCCCCTCGCCCAGCGACAGTCCGCCATCGGCCGCGAGGCGGGCCAGGGCGTCCAGGGCCGGCTCTTCGTCCTCCGGCAAGACCCAGCGCAGGTGCGACCGTTCCCGCATCCGGCACCAGTAGGCACTCGGCACCGACGCCAGCCGCACCGTCGGGACGACGGAGGCGTTGGCCCGCTCGATGGACGCCGCTACCTCCCCGTCCGGGTCGGGCGTGCCCTCGACCCAGTAGTCGAAGCCGTCATGCAGGGTCACCTCGAGGGGGGCGTCCGTCAGCAGGTCCTGCAGCCGCGGACCGGCGGGTGGCAGTCCGATCGGCGTGACCGCGCTGCCCGGGCTGGCGGCGAGCGCCTGCTCGAGGGCCCAGGCCAGGTCCCGGCTGGCATCGCCGGAGCGCGCGCCGACCTGCAACCCGAGGAACACCCGGCCATCCGCGCGCACCATGGCCGGCCAGGCCATCGGCAAGACGGTCGAGAGCGTGACGCTGCGGTCCTCGTGGCCCTTCACCATCAGCGGAGAGGTCGCGGCCGGCACCACCTCGCGCAGCGCCACCCATTCGGTCTCGTCGGTGCGCCCGGCAAAGGGGCGCGCGACCAGGCGCCGGTCCTCGCGGGGCTTGGCGGGCTTGCTGCGACGGCTGCTGATGATGGGCTCCGGGCGCTGCTGGGACAGGACCGGGTGAGCCTAACGATGCAACACCGCAGGACCTGACCTACCGTGCGGACGTGCAGGTGGCGGTCGTGGGCGCAGGGCTGTCGGGGGTCGCCTGTGCCGGCGCGCTGCACACTGCCGGTCACCAGGTCGTGGTCTTCGACCGCGGCCGGGTCGTCGGTGGTCGGCTCGCGTCCCGACGGCTACCGCAGCGCGACTCCCGGCCAGTTGACCTCGGCGCCTCCTATCTCACGGCCACCGACCCGCGGTTCGTCGCGGTCGTCGACGACTGGCTCGGGCGCGGCCTCCTTCGCCCGTGGACGTCGTCGTTCACGGGACAGCGCGGCGACGGCCCGTTGCGCTACGGCAGCCCCCACGGCCTGCGGTCGCTCGTCGCCGACCTCGCCACCGACCTGGACGTCCGCCTCGAGACCGAGGTAGCCGTGGTGGGGCCCGGCCCGAAGGTCGACGGACAGCCCTACGACGCCGTCGTGCTCGCCCTTCCCGATCCGCAGGCGGCCGCCCTGCTCCACCCCTCGCTCGTGCGCGCAACTGCTGCTGTCGTCGGTCGCCGCTGGGAGCCGGTCATGGTGCTGGCCGCGGGCTTTGAGCAGCGCACCTGGGAGGTCGATGGGGTGTTCGTCCAGGACGACGACGTGCTGTCGTTCGTCGCCGACGACGGGGCGCGGCGCGGCGACGGCGCCGCTGTCCTGGTCGCCCACTCGACCGGGCAGTTCGCTGCGTCGTACGCCTTGTCGGCCCCGGGCAGTGAGCCGCCGCGTGACCCCGTGCTCGCCGTGCCGTCGATGGTCGCCGCAGTGCGCCGTGTGCTGGGCCTGGGAGAGCCGCTGTGGACGCACGTGCACCGGTGGTCGTTTGCGCGACCGGTCGACGCCCGGCCCGAGGCGTTCTGGCTGCAGGACGGGATCGGCCTGTGCGGCGACGGCTGGGGTGAGCCGCGGGTCGAGACGGCCTGGCTGTCCGGGCACCTGCTGGGGCTGGCGCTGGTCTGATCAGCGCGGCACCGGCAGCCGGACCTCCACCACGGTGCCACCGCCGTCGCGCAGCGCGGCCGCCACGGTGCCCCCTTGCGCCTCGACGTAACGACGCACGATCCACAACCCCAGCCCGACGCCGGCGGGCCGCGTGACCGGCCCCGTTGGCTCGCCGCGCACGAAGCGGTCGAAGACGCGGTCGAGATCGGCCGGGGCGATGCCGACGCCGCGGTCGGCCACCCGAAGGACGGCGTGGTCACCGACACGACGGACGGTGACGTCGACAGGACCGCCGGCCGGTGAGTACTTCACGGCGTTCTCGAGAAGCTGCCCGACCACCGGCTCGACCTTGCGCGGATCGCCCATCGCCACCACCGGTGCGTCAGCGTCGACGTGGAGCGGGTGCAGCAGCGAGGACCCGGCCACGCCTTGGGCGATCCGGCGGATCTCAGCGGCAAGGTCGAAGGGCTGCACGTCCACCTGCACCCCGGCCGTCCCCGCGTGCGAGCCGAGCATCAGCTGCTCGACCAGCTCGGCCATTCCCGCGGCTCGCGCAACCATGGTCGCGACGAGATCGCGGCGATCGGCGTCTGGGAGGTCGTCCCAGCGATGCAGCAGCGTGTCGCCGAAACCACGCAGGACCGTCAGCGGGGTCCGCAGCTCATGGCCGGCGATGGCGAGGAAGAGGTCCTTGGCGGCCTCGAGCTCCTTGGCTGCGCTCACGTCCCGCACGTCGACGACGTGGTCACCGGAGCCCGGCACCTCTGAGACGTGCACCTCGAGCCAGCGGCCCTGCCAGGCCACCTCGAGCACACCGCCATCGGTCGGCGTCGGAAAGGGCAGCGGTCGCCCGATGGCCACCGTCGGGGCGACCCCGGTCATGCCGGTGAGCGCCCGGTTCCAGGTCGTGACGTGGCCGAGCGGGTCCAGCACGGCCAAGCCGTCGACGGTCGCCTCGACGACCGCCGTGGTCTGCCGCCGCTGTCGGTCGGCGTCGGCCACCCGTTCCGCGTCGTGCAGTGCAATGCCAGCGTGGGCGGCGAGCAGCGCCAGGACGTCGAGCTGCTCCTCGGACAGCCGCACTCCTTCCCGGAGGGCGATGTAGAGACCGCCGGTGAGGCGGCCGGCTGCCTCGGTATGGGCGACCGCGAGAGTGCCGCCTTGCCCTCCCCAGATCTGCTCGTTGAGGGCCGGGTAGGCGGCCGCGTCGCTGAGCAGGGTCCGACCGCCGGCCGCGGCCAGCGCCGCCAGTGCACTGCCGGCCAACGGGAACCGCTCGCCGACGAGGGCCTCAGGCAGCTTCCATACCGCCACGACCTCCAGCTCCTCGCCGGTCAGGACGCAGTAGCCGGCGCCGAAACCGTCGACGAGCTCGACGGCGCCCCGGCACAGCCGACCGAGGAGCACCGACGTGCCCGTGGCACCGGTCTCGGTGACAACGTCGACCAGCCGTCGGGCCAGGGACACCAGCCCCTCCTACGCTCGGCCGAGACGGCGCAGCGCCCGCCGCGGGTGGTTGCTGATGATGGCGTCGACCCCGAGCTCGACCACGAGGTCGATGTCGGCGGGGTCGTCGCAGGTCCACACGTGCACCCGGTGGCCACGGGCCTGCACCCGCTCGACGTAGGTCGGGTGCGCCCGCACGATGTCGATCGACGGCCCGGCGGCGTAGACCTGCGAGGGCAGCGAGCCGTCCCGGTAGCGCACCGGCACCCGGTCCATCAGGTAGACGGTGGGGACCGCCGGCGCCATCGCATGGATGCGCCGCAGCGAGGTCGGGGCGAACGACATGACGGTGATCGGGCTGACCGACCTGGTGAGCGGCGTGGACAGGCCATAGCGGTCCAGCAGATCCACGAGCGCGCGCTCCACCAACCCGCCGTAGCGCGTGGGGTGCTTGGTCTCGACGTGCAGCTCGACCTTGGTGCCATCCACCAGCTGCACCAGGCGTTCGAGCGTCAGGACCCGCCCACGGTCGTGATCGGGCTCCTCCCACCGCGCCTCGAGCAGCGCATCCCCGGACTTCTTCCACGAGGCAAAGTCCAGCTCGGCGAGGTCGGCCAGCTCCAGCGTCGACACGACGCCGCGCCCGTCGGAGGTGCGGTCCACGCGCCGGTCGTGGACACACACGAGGACGCCGTCCCGGGTCAGCCGCACGTCGCACTCCAGCGCGTCCGCGCCCTCGGCGACCGCTAGCTCGTAGGCCGCCAGCGTGTGCTCGGCATGGCTCGCCGACGAGCCACGATGTGCGACGACCTGCGTCTTCCCCCCGGTCACACGCGGATCCTGTCAGGAAGAACGCCGTCGTACGACGGGTTCGGTGCTGTTCACCACGTCCTGCACGGGTTCGCCGGCCAGCACCCTCATGAGGTTGGCCTTGGACTGGCCGATGATGCGCATCGCTGCCTGCTGGGCGCTGCCCGCCATGTGGGGACTGAGCAGCAC
>JBKKBU010000154.1:0-8919 GCA_046713755.1 Mycobacteriales bacterium | reverse complement strand
CGCCTGGTCGGCCCCTGCCGGCTGGGGCACGCCCGGCGCGGCGCCGGGACCCCGCGGCCCGGGCGCCGGGCCCGACGGGTTCGCGATCGCGAGCCTCGTCACGGGTCTGCTGAGTCCGCTCGGGCTGCTGTTCGGCCTCATCGCCAAGAGTCGTCTGAAGCGCAGCGGTCAAGGCGGGGACGGACTCGCCACCGCCGGGATCGCACTCGGCTCGGTGTGGCTCGCCTTCTACGCCTTCGTCATCGGGGTCGCCGTCTTCTCCAGCGACCCGGATGCGGACCCCGGCAACACGACCACGTCGGCCACCGCCTTGCGCGTCGGCGAGTGCACCGCACGGGTCGCTATCGGCGACGTCGAGGAGGTCGGCAGGGTGCCCTGCGACCAACGGCACATCGGCGAGGTGTTCGCGATCTTCCCGGTAGGTGGCACCGCGTGGCCCGGCGTGGACGTCATGGCGGCCAAGGGCAGGGACGGCTGCTCGCAGCGACTGGCCGGATACGTCGGCGCGAAACGGGCCGGCTCGGGGGTCTTCGACGTGATCTACCTGCACCCCTATGAGGAGGGGTGGCGGATCGGCGACCGGTCCATCACCTGCCTCCTGATCGCCAGCGACGGCAAGAGCATGACGCGCTCGCACCGAGCCTGACCGGAGGGCGCCAGCCGGGCCACCGGCGCTCAGCCGGTGCGAGGCAGGGCGGCCTGACTGGCAAGCACCTCGACGTCGGCGAAGTCGTTGCCGGCGTCGCTGGCGTGACTGCAGTTCGTCGACGCGATCACCTGTGCCACCTGCGGCGGCACGTCCCGGGGGACGACAGCCCGGGCAATGATGTCGCGCTCGGCACCGGTGTGGGCGTCGAGGATTAACGGCACGCTCTTCGGATACGGCGATCCGACCGGCAGGTACTCGAAGAACAGGAAGGTCGCATCGGGGCACTCGCTGTCCAGCTGGACGCGCACCACACCACCGGCCCGCACTCGCTTGGTCAACGCCACCACCTCGACGTGCACAGTGAGGTCGACGCCCTGAGGCGGGCAGACGCCGTCGCGAAAGTCGCAGTTCGGATCGTCACTCGGGGCGGTCGTCGGGGTGGCCGACGGCACGGCCGAGGGCGACCCGGTCCCCGTCGCCAGTCGGGTTGGGCCTTCGGGGACACAGCCCACGACGAGGGGCAGCAGGAGCAAGCACGTGATCAGGCGCATGACCACCAGACACGGCTGGATGCGCTGAGGTTGCCTGCGACGGCGCGGTCAGGGGCGGGCGGGAGCCGGGCAGCAGTGCGCCGGGCAGCGGTCGTGGGTCGCCGGCGCGCCGTACGAGGACAGCTCGGCCCCGGTGATCCGCTCCACCACGAGGTCGCGCAACATGGCGACGAAGGCCGGTGCGACGCCCACGGTGGCGGCCCGGCGCAGGACCATCCCCAGACTTGCTGCGGTCGCCTGTGCCTGGATGTCGAGGTCGAACAGCACCTCGACGTGGTCGGAGGTGAAGCCGACCGGCACCAGGACGACCTCACCCACCCCTCCATCGGCCAGAGCCCGCAGGTGGTCGTTGACATCCGGCTCGAGCCACGGCACCGATGGGGGCCCCGAGCGCGACTGGAAGACGAGGTCCCACTCGAGTCCGAACCGCCCGGCCACCACCGAGCAGGCATGTCGGAGGGCGGTGACGTAGCCGTCCCCCTCCGGCCCGGACGATGCCGCGGACCCGACCGGGATCGAGTGGGCCGTGAAGACCAGTCGGGGCGCGACCAACCCCTCAAGCTGCCGTCCTACCCCGTCGGTCAACGGCTCGAGGAAGCCCTCCTCGGCGTAGTAGTGGCGCAGTTTTGTCACGACCGGGCCCTGGCCATCCCGAGCCCGCCATACGTCCTCGCGGTACTGCCGGCAGCCGCTGTACGACGGGAAGGCGCTCGTCACCACCGCCAAGGCGTGCCGCCGACCCTCGCTCCGCATCGCCCTGAGGGTGTCAGTCAGGTAGGGGTGCCAGTTGCGGTTGCCCCAGTAGACCGGCAGCTCCGGGCCCCGGTCGGCGAGCTCGACCGTGAGCGCGTCGACCAGCGCCCGGGTCTGCCCGTTGAGCGGTGAGACCCCACCGAAGTGCTCGAGGTAGTGCCGCGACACCGCCTCGAGCCGCTCGGGCGGGATCCCCCGGCCGCGGGTGACGTTGGCGAGGAAGGGCAGCACGTCGGCCGGGCCCTCCGGCCCGCCGAACGACACGACGAGGACCGCGTCCACCGGGGGCGGCGCGAGGGGGGCCGTGTCGATCCCGGCGTACGTCTGCTCCATCGCCACCCATCCTCCCCTGCGCCGGCCGGTGGCTGCACGTCGTAGCGTCGAGTCATGCCAGCCGGACCCCTCGCCCTCGTCGGCAGCGGCGAGTACCTCGAGGTGATGCTCGAGGTGGAGCGGGCCCTGATCGTCGGTCGGCCACAGGTCTACGTGCAGATCCCCACCGCGGCCGCCCCCGAGGGCGAGCGGTCCCTGACGCACTGGGTCGAGCTCGGTCGGCGGCAGGCCGAGCGGCTCGGGGTCGAAGCGCGGCCGGTGGTGGCCCGCGACCGTGCCGAAGCCGACGACCCGGCCCTGGCCGAGCGGGTTGCCGGTGCCGGCCTGATCTACCTGTCCGGTGGCAACCCGCCCTTCCTTGCCGAGGCCCTGCGCGGCACGGCGCTGTGGCTGGCGGTCGAGGCCGCCTGGCGGGGCGGTGCCGCGCTGGCCGGATGCAGTGCCGGCGCGATCGCGCTCACCGGCTGGGTCCCCGATCTGCGGCACCCGCTGACCCCCGCTGGCGAAGGGCTCGGGCTGGTGCCGCACCTGCGGGTCATCCCGCACTTCGACCGGTTCCTGGGCTGGATGCCCGAGCTCGTCGACCGCTTCCTGCTCCGCGCCCCCGAGGGGTGCTCCGTGCTCGGCATCGACGAGGACACCGCACTGGTCTGGGACGGCCAGGTCTGGACGGCCCGCGGCCGGCAGGCCGTGTGGCTGATCGGTCGCGACGGCCGCGAGGCCTTCCGGGAGGGCGACGTCCTGGACCTGCCGGGTCCCCTGTGACTCGCCCTGCTCTGGCCCTCGCTGCTGCGGTCCTGGCCGCCCTGTCCGCGGCCTGCACCTCCTCGGACGCTGGCGACGA
The DNA here is from genome assembly GCA_046713755.1 of Mycobacteriales bacterium. Classification (GTDB taxonomy): domain Bacteria; phylum Actinomycetota; class Actinomycetes; order Mycobacteriales; family SCTD01; genus JAUYQP01. Next base: position 5,789 of record JBKKBU010000154.1, on the reverse strand, counting down.
GTGCGGCCCCAACAGCGCGTGCCCGGCACCGGTCGAGACGACCCTCCCGCCGACCCCCGGAGGCACAGCATCGCCGGCAGCTGCACCGACCCCGGTTGCGTTGCCTTCGTCGTACGGCGGTCAGGGAGTCGCCTGGCCTCGACGGCCCCGCACGTCGGTCGCTCCGGCTGCCCTCGGTGCGGTGCGGACGCTGGAGCGCGTGCAGCGCTCGGACGGTGGCACCCTCGCCGCGGGCCTGCTGCTCCCCCGGGTCAGCGCCACGCGCGTCCTGACGCCCTGCGGCGACCGGGTGTCCCTGACCGGGCGGACGGAGCGGGTGCCGGCCCGCGGCTCGAGCCCGCTCGTGCTGCTCGACCCTGGGCACGGCGGTCACGCCGATGGCACGAAGGCGCCGGACGGCACCCGGGAGGCCGACCGGGTTCTCGATGTCGCCCGCCGGACCGAGCAGGCACTGACCGGGACCCGGGTGCTGCTCACCCGGCGGGCAGATCATGACGCGACGCTGCCGTTCCGGATCGCGCCGTCCGATGCGCTCCGCCCGGACCTGTCGATCTCGATCCACTTCGACGCGGCCCCGGAGACGACGAGTCCCTTCCCCGGCACGCGCGTCTTCGGGTCGGTGAGCGACCCGCAGGGCCGACGGGCCGCCGGCGTCGTCTACGAGCCGCTGCGGCGCTACCTGCAGACCCTCACCTCGCGCGTCGGCGGGACGTGGGCGTCGGATCGGGTACCCGGGGCGCTCTACCGCCTCGGCTCGCGAGACACGGACTACTACGGCTTGCTGCGCCGGGCGCACACCCCCTGGGTCATCGCCGAGCCGATGTTCCTCAGCGACCCGCAGGAGGCCGCGCTCCTCGAGGATCCGGCTGTGCGTGAGGGGCTGGCGAGGGCCTACGCCGAGGCGACCAGGGCGTTCCTGCGCGGGGCGGCCGGCAGCGGCTGGGTCGTCCCGGAGCCCGACCCGGCCGACCCCGCTCCGGCGCCCGACCAGACCGTCTGCACCGACCCCTCGTGACGGTCGCGGAGACTGCCCTGCTCGCAGGGGCCGGTTTCGTGGCCGGTGCTTTCAACGCTGTGGCCGGTGGCGGCTCCCTGCTGTCCTTCCCCGCGCTGCTTGCCGTCGGCCACAGCCCGCTGGTCGCCAACGTCACCAACACCGTCGGTCTGCTGCCCGGCTACCTGGGCGGCACCCTGGCCTACCGACGGGAGCTCGCCGGCCAGGCCGACCGGGTCCGGTCCCTTGGCCTCGCAGCCGGTGCCGGGGCGTTGCTGGGATGCGCGGTGCTCCTCACCTCGTCGGAGGAGGTCTTCGAGGCCATCGTCCCGTGGCTCGTCCTCACGGCGTGCGCGCTCCTCGCGCTGCAACGTCGACTCACCGCGGTGCTGCGTCGCCGCGACGGCGGGACGGTCCGGGCCCGGCCGGTGGCCCTGCACCTCGCGGTCGGCGCGGCGGGGGTCTACGCGTCCTACTTCGGGGCGGCGGTCGGTGTGGTCCTGCTCGCCGTCCTCGGGCTGCTGGTGGCCGACGGCCTGCAGCGACTGAACGCCCTCAAGGGCACTCTGTCGCTGGTGAGCAGCGTCATCGGAGCCGTCGTGTTCCTGGTGCTGGCACCCGTCGACCTGTCGGACGCTGGAGTGCTGGCCATGAGCAGCCTCGGCGGCGGCCGCCTGGGCGGCGGCTTCGCGCGGAAACTGCCCGATGCGGTGCTGCGCGGGACGGTGCTCACCGTGGGCGTGCTGGTCGCGTTGGTGCTGCTGCGGTGATCAGGGCCGTTTGAACGGGTCCGGCGTGGGCGGGGCCAGCAGCCCGGTCCGGGGGCAGGTCGCGAGGGTAAGCCCCGCGTGCTGCAGCGCGTCGTCGCAGACCTTCTCGACCGTCCACCCGGTGGCCTGGCCGTGGTCGCTGATCGTGACGCGGTAGATCGTGATGTCGTACTTGCCGGGGGTGCCGTAGACGGTGCCGATCGAGCCGACCACCTTGGCGGTGCCGGGGCTCATGTGGTCGCCGTTCCACGGCTGGTCGTAGCGCTGCCAGAGCCCGATCGTGGCGTTCCACACCCCGCCCCGGGCGATGTCGCGGTACTCCAACTCGCGCAGGACCTCTTTCGCGGCCTGCTCCGCCAGCACCGCCGACGGGCGGATGACGGTGGTGGTCACAGCGCTCACACCCTCATCCTGTCGTGCCGCTCGCCCGGGCAGGGTCAAGTACCGCCCCAAGAAGGTCGATGTGTCCGGTAGGCGGCTTTCGTGCCGCGCGCAGACAGGGGTGGGACATGAAAGGCACGCGCCGTACGGCGGTCGTCGGCTTGGGCACCATCGGGCTGATGGCTCTGGCTGCACCGGCCTGGGCCGCGGGGGCGCTCCCAGGTCCAGCGCCGGGCTCACCGGCGGGCCCAGAGACCACCCACGCTGTCAGCCTGCTGCCAGCCGTCGCTGCGGTGCCGGAGCCATCCCCGTCGGACGACCCGGTGACTGCGCTGCTCCCCGAGCCCGTGAAGGCCGTCGCCGCTCCGGTCACCCGACAGGTCGTCGCGCTCGTGCTGCCCGCACCGAAGCCCACGCCCACCGCCGCGCCTGCCGGTCCGGCCACCCAGCCGGTGGCTGCGCCAGTCCCCGCGGTGATCGCCCCTGTCGCCGCCCCCGTGGTCGGGCCCGTCACTGCCTCGCTCCCCCGCACCGACCTGCCACGCGCCGACGCCGTCGAGCAGTCGGACACCTCCCAGCTGCGCCTCGGCCGAGAGACCGCAGCAGCGGTCGAGCAGAGCACGGGCGGTCCGCGCACGGCGCCGCTGGCCGCCCCGCGGCCGATCCCGCCGGCCCTGGCCGTCCCGGTCACCCCGATGTCCCCCGGCCTTCCCGCTGCCGTGGTCGCCGTGGCCATGGCGATGGTCACCGCCGCCGGTGCCGGCCAACTGGCAGAGGTCCGCTCCCGCCGGGTCGGGTAACCAGACCGAATCTCGTTCGGTATCGTCGTCGGCACACCCCGACGGCGAGGAGCCCGCCCGTGCGCGCCATCCAGATCACCGAGTTCGGCGGACCCGAGGTCCTGAAGCTCGTCGAGGTCGACAACCCGGTCGCCGCCGGTGGCCTCCAGGTCGTCCAGGCCACCAGCGCCGGCATCAACTACGCCGACACTCATCAGGTCGAGGACAGCTATCTGTCCAAAACCACGCTGCCTCTCATCCCCGGGTCTGAGGTCGTCGGCGACCTCGGTGGCACCCGGGTGTCGGCCTTCACCATGTCCGGCGGCTACTGCGAGCAGACGCTCGTCTACCCCGCTATGACCTTCCCGTTGCCCGAAGCCGTCTCCGACGGACAGGCGCTCGCGCTCATGGTGCAGGGCCTCACTGCCTGGCACCTGCTGCGCACCTCGACGCACCTCGCCGCCGGTGAGTCGGTGGTCGTCCACGCCGCCGCCGGTGGGGTCGGCACCCTGGCCGTCCAGCTCGCGAAGGCCTGGGGCGCCGGCAATGTCATCGCCGTCGCGTCCACCGAGGACAAGCTGCAGCTGGCCAAGGACCTCGGCGCCGACAACCTCGTCCTCGCCGGTGAGGCCGACCTCAAGGGCGCCCTCGAGGCGGCCAACGGCGGCCAGAAGGTCGACGTGGTCTTGGAGATGGTGGGCGGGCCGACCTTCGATGCCTCCTTGGCTGCGCTGGCGCCCTTCGGTCGGCTGGCCACCTTCGGCATGGCCTCACGGACCGCACCCAAGCCGATCAGCTCAGGCGACCTGATGTCGCGCAGCCGCGCCGTCGTCGGCTTCTGGCTGGCGCACTGCTTCGGCAACCCGGCGATGCTGCAGCCGCAGATGGCCGAGCTGCTCGACATGGTGGTGGCCGGCACCCTCAAGCCACTGGTGGGCGGCACCTACGCCCTCGGCGACGCGGCCCAGGCGCATCACGACCTGCGCGGCCGCGGCACGACCGGCAAGCTCGTCCTCGACGTCACGGCCTAGTCGGTTCGCTGGGCGACCAGGTCGTGCGCGGTTCGGCCGGCCTGCTCCCCCTGCAGCTCGAAGCGGGTCACCGGCCGGCCGCGCAGCCGCGATCCCGTCTCGACCACCGTCAGCGGCGACGCCGCGAGCACCGTCGCCATCACCTCGGCGTAGTCGACCCAGTCGGTGGCCAGGTGCAGGACGCCACCCGGAGCCAGCCGATCAGCGACGAGCTCGGCAAAAGCGGCTGTCACCAGCCGTCGCTTGTGGTGGCGGCTCTTGGGCCAGGGGTCAGGGAACAGCACCCGCACCTGCGCAACCGAGCCCGACGAGAGCATCGAGCCGAGCAGCACCATGGCGTCGCCGTCCACCACTCGCACGTTGGTCAGGCCGGCAGCCGCGACGAGCTTGAGCAGGTTGCCGTGGCCGGGGGTGTGGACGTCGACCGCCAGGACGTCGAGCTCGGGATGCACGCGGGCCGTCTCGAACGCGGCCTCCCCCATGCCCGCACCGACCTCCACGAGGACGGGGGCCCGTCGACCGAACAGCGCAGCCAGGTCCAAGGGAGCCGCACCGACCCGCAGGCCGTAAAGCGGCCAGAGCCGCTCGATCGCCGCAGCCTGCGTCGTGGTGACCCGACTGCGCCGCATCTTGAAGGTGCGGACAGTCGCCGAGCCGGCGGCATCCAGGACGGGCAGTTCCACCGCCCCAGGTTAGGCGAGCCGCGTCAGAGTCGCGGGCGCTCCGGGCAGGCGCACAGGTAGTCGCACCAGGCCCGCTGGCAGTGCGCGGGGTAGGCGAGCTTGCGCGTCACCACGCCGGGATTGCCGACCACGAGGGAGTCGTCGGGAACGTCCCTGGACACGACCGCACCCGCGCCGACGACGACCCGCTTCCCGATCGTGACGCCGGGCAGGATGACGGCCCGCGCACCGACCCAGGTCCCGTCACCGATCCGCACCGGCGCCTCGTGCGGGTTGCGTCCCTCGGTGCCGTGACTGCTGCTGTCCATCAGGTAGACCTCGTTGGCGAGCGCGACGTCGTTGCCGATCGTCACCTCGACCACCGAGAACAGCACGGTGCCGGCGTTGACGAAGCAGCGGTCCCCGAAGGTCACCTTCCCCCACCCGCACAGCAGCGTCTGCCGGTGGCCCGACGCGACCCGGAAGTGGTCGCCGACGGTCATGTCCGTGGCCTCGACCCGCGGATGGCCATCGACCTTGCACCACTGGCCGTGCGTGATCCCCCGTAGGTGATACGCGGTGCGAGCAGCCCGGCGGGCGTCGTGGGCCTGCCGCCGCACCGCCGCCAGGCTCATCCCCGCAAGGCTAATACCCTGGGTACGTGGCGGATCCCGACGAGGCGCTCGAACGACCGATCTGCTCGGCGAAGGCCTGCCGTGCCGAGGCGGCGTACGCCGTGGTCTGGAACAACCCGAAGCTGCACACCCCGGACCGCGAGAAGGTCTGGAGCGCTTGCCCGGCCCATCGCGACAGCCTGGCCCAGTACCTGGAGGTCCGCGGTTTCCTGAAGCGGGTCGACCCGTGCTAGCCCTCGCCGGCCAGCAGGTGGCCGCGGCGGACTTCCCCGCCGACACTCCGGGCGCCGTCGTCATGAACATGCACATCACCGGCCTCGCGGTGGCCCGCTCCCTCGGTCGGGCTGGGATCCCGGTCCTGGGCCTGGACAAGGAGCGCGGCGGTCTCGGGCAGCACTCCCGGTTCCTGACCGGCCTCGGCCTGGTGCCCGGGCCGGACGACGCGGCAGCACTGACCGATCACCTGCTCGAGCTCGGTCCTTCCTTCCCGACCCCGCCGGTGCTGTTCCCCTGCAACGACGACTGGGTGCTCGCGCT
>JBKKBU010000153.1:0-11117 GCA_046713755.1 Mycobacteriales bacterium | reverse complement strand
GCCCGACCGGCTGCCCGCCCGGCACCGGCTCGGGCCCGCGCTCCTCGCCGCTCCCCGCTCGGGCGCCCCGCGGTGCGGCTGCGTGGCGGGCTGCTGGTGATCATCGTCGTACTCCTCGCCTTTGCTCTCCGCCTGGTGCAGCTGCAGGGCGTTGACCGCGAGCCGTACTCCCTGGCGGCGAGCACGCAGCGCACCCAGACCAGCGTGCTGTCGGCGCCGCGCGGTGAGATCACCGACCGCAACGGCGAGCCGATCGCCCTGTCGGTGGAGGCGCGCGCGGTGTTCGGTGAGCCGCGCATCATCCGCAAGGCGGTCTGCCGCAGGGGGGTCGACAAGGCCAAGAACCCCTGTGACGTCGCCTCCATCGCCGCCTTCGTCGCGCCGCTCCTCGGCGTGCCGGTCCTCGAGATCGAGGACAAGCTCAAGCGCAGCAGCGCGTTCGTCTACCTGGCCCGCGGTCTCGACACCGAGGTCGGTGCCGCGATCAAGGAAGCGCTGCGCAAGGGGCGGGTCCCCGGGGTCGGCGTACTGCCAGAGCCCAAGCGCGTGCATCCCGGTGGGGACCTCGCGGCCAACGTGGTGGGCTTCATGGACACCGACGGGACCAAGGGGCTCGCCGGCGTGGAGTCCAGCTGGCACTCCGTGCTGGCCGGCACTGCCGGCAGGACGACCAGCCAGATCGACGGCTCCGGCCGCACCATCCCGACCGCGGCCAAGTCCGTCGTCGCCGCGGTGCCCGGCAGCGACGTCCAGCTCACGCTCGACCGTTACCTGCAGTGGTACGCCCAGTCGGTCCTCGCCAAGAAGGTCGCGGAGACCCGCGCGGAGAGCGGCACCGTCGTCGTGATGGACCCGAGGACGGGCGAGATCCTCGCCTTCGCCAGCGCCCCGACGTTCAACCCCGACGACCGGCGGGGCATCACCGGCGCGCAGCTGCGCAACCCAGGTATCTCCGACCCCTTCGAGCCGGGCAGCGTCAACAAGATCATCACGGCGGCGGCGGCGCTGGAGGCGGGTGTGGTCGGCCCCGACACGGTCCTCACCGTGCCGGACCGCATCCGCATCGCCAACCGGACGATCCACGACTCCCACTCCCACCCCGTGGAGCGGCTGACCTTCACCGGGGTCATGGTCAAGTCCAGCAATGTCGGCACGATCCAGGTCGCCCAGCAGCTCGGGCCGCAGCGGGTCTACGACGCGCTGCGCCGGTTCGGGTTCGGTGAGAAGACCGGTGTCGGCCTGCCTGGCGAGAGCCGCGGCATCTTGCCGGCGCCGAAGGACTGGTCGGGCACCTCGATCGGCAACATCCCGATCGGGCAAGGGGTGTCCGCGACCGCTGTCCAGGTCGCGTCCGTGTTCGCGACGGTTGCCAACGGTGGGGTCAGGGCGACACCGACCATCGTGCGGGCGACGGTGACGCCCGACGGCAAGGCGGCACCGACAAAGGCCACCGCGAGTAGGCGGGTGATCTCGGCCGCGGTGGCCACGCAGCTGCGCACCATGTTGGAAGGCGTCGTGTCCGAGGAGGGGACGGCGCCGTTGGCGGCGGTCCCTGGCTACCGCGTCGCGGGCAAGACCGGCACCGCGCAGATCGCCGTCAACGGTCGCTACCAGCCCGGCCGCTTCACCTCCTCCTTCGTCGGGTTCGCGCCCGCCGACGCACCGCGGCTCGTCGTCGCGGTCGTCCTGCAGGAGCCAAAGGGCTCCTACTACGGCGGCGCGGTGGCCGGCCCGGTGTTCAAGGACGTCATGAGCTTCGCCCTCACCTCGCTCAAGATCCCGCCGACGACGGGCCGCCAGCCGGCGCTGGCCCTGGACGAGGCAGCGCTGCTCGCACGCTCCGCCCGGTCAGCGGCCGCCCTCGCCGCCGACGTCGCGACGACGCGCCTCCCGGGTGCAACCGCACCCCGCCGGTAACCTCGGACTGTGCCTGACGACCCGCCCGGCGCGCTGCCGGTGCGCCCGTCGGCTCCGGCACCGCGCGCGTTGGGAGACCTGCTCCTGCGCATCCCGCAGCTCACCCTCCAGGGTGACCTGTCAGGGGTGACCGTCCTCGGCTGCACCCACGACTCCCGGGCCGTGCGCCCCGGCGACCTCTACGCCGCCCTGCCCGGCTCGCGCTTCCACGGTGCCGACTTCGCCGCCACGGTGATGGCTGCCGGGGCTAGCGCGGTGCTCAGCGACGCTCGCGGCGCGGCTGCGTTCTCGTCGTACGACGTGCCGGTGCTGGTGTCGGGCGACCCCCGCGGTGCCCTCGGTGACGTCGCTGCGTGGGTCCACAGCGATCCGGCCGACGACCTGCTCGTGATCGGTGTCACCGGGACCAACGGCAAGACCACGACGGCCTTCCTCCTCGAGGCGGGGCTGCGCGCTGCCGGTCACACGACCGGGCTGCTCGGCACCGTCGAGACCCGCATCGGCGACGAGGTGGTGCCGTCGGTGCGCACCACGCCGGAAGCACCAGATCTGCAGGGCCTGTTGGCAGTGATGCGCGAACGAGGCGTGACTGCCGTCGCGATGGAGGTGAGCAGCCACGCGCTGTCGCTCGGCCGCGTGGACGGGGTGATCTTCGACACTGGCATCTTCACCAACCTCAGCCAGGACCACCTTGACTTCCATCCCTCGATGGCGGACTACGAGCAGGCCAAAGCGGAGCTGTTCACCCGTCGCCGGTGCCGCCGCGGCGTGGTCAACGTCGACGACGCGGCAGGGGAGCGGATCGCCGACGGCGCCGACGTGCCGGTGGTCCGATTCGGCGTCGAGGGCGAGTGGCACGCCATCGACGTCGAGCTGCGGCCGGACGGCTCGTCGTTCCGACTGGTAGGCCCGGGCGTCGACCTGCCCGCCCAGGTCCGGCTCCCGGGCGCATTCAACGTCACCAACGCGGTGGGAGCGTTGGTCGCGCTGGTCGCGTCCGGCATCGATGTTGAGGCGGCGGTGGCTGGCGTGGCGGCACTGCCAGGTGTCCCGGGCAGGATGGAGCGGGTCGATGTCGGTCAGCCCTTCCTCGCCGTCGTCGACTACGCACACACTCCCGACGCTGTCGAGACGCTGCTGCGCTCGGTCCGGGCGGTGACCGCCGGTCGGGTGATCGTGGTTCTCGGCTGCGGCGGAGACCGCGACCGCGGCAAGCGGCCGCTCATGGGTCGGGCGGCAGCTGACGGCGCTGATGTCGTCGTGCTCACCAGTGACAACCCGCGCAGCGAGGACCCGCTGCTCGTCCTGCACGACATGACCATCGACCTCGATGCCGACCGCGACGGCGTGGTGGTCGAGCCCGACCGCCGGGCAGCTATCGAGCTGGCCGTCTCCCAAGCGCTGCCCGGCGACGCGGTGGTCGTGGCCGGCAAGGGCCATGAGTCGGGCCAGGAGGTCGCGGGGGTGGTCACGCCTTTCGACGACCGACTGGTGCTGCGCCAAGCCCTGCTGGCGGTGATGGCGTGATCCCGCGCACCGTCGCCGAGGTCCGGCGCCTCATCGCCCCCACTCCCTCCCTTGCGTCCTACGAGCCGATCGCGGCGGCGCAAAGCCGACCGCAGGACGCAACGACGCAGGTGACGGACGTGGTCGTCGACTCACGGCTCGCGGGACCGGGGTCGTTGTTCGTCGCGCTGCCCGGCGAGCGGGTCGACGGGCACGATTTCGCCCAGGCGGCCGTGGCGCGCGGGGCCGTCGCGGTCCTGGGTGCCCGCGAGCTGCCGGTCTCCGTGCCGACGCTCGTCGTGCCCGACCCGTTGGCCGCCCTGCAGGCCTTGGCCCGCACGACCTTCGCCGTCGACCAGCCGCTGACGTTCGGCATCACGGGCAGCAGTGGCAAGACCTCGACCAAGGACCTGCTCGGACAGGTGCTCGCCGGCCTCGGTGACACGCTGTTCCCCGAGGGGTCCTTCAACAACGAGCTGGGCTTGCCGCTCACCCTGCTCCGCCGCACCGCCCACACTCGGTTCGCGGCCTTGGAGTACTCCGCCCGCGGGGTGGGTCACATCGCCTTCCTGTGCACCCTCGCGCGTCCGCACATCGCGGTCGTGCTCAACGTGGGCAGCGCCCACCTGGGTGAGTTCGGGTCGGTTGAGGGCATCGCGAAGGCCAAGGGCGAGCTCGTTGAGGCTGCGTCGGTCGGCGTCGTCCTCAACGCCGACGACCCGCTGGTGGCCGCGATGCAGGCCCGCACCCGACGCCCGGTCACGACCTTCGGGACCGGACCGGGCCGATGTTCGAGCCGTCAATGTCGATGTCGACGTCGACGGCCGACCGGGCTTCCTGCTCGTGGCACCGCAGGGCGAGGCCAAGGTGGCCATGCAGGTCGTGGGAGAGCACCAGGTTGGCAACGCGCTGGCGGTGGCGGCCGCGGTCCTGTCCAGCTCGGTCACGGCCGACGTGGCCCGGGTCGCCGACCTGCTGGGAGCCGCCCGCCCGATGTCCCGATGGCGGATGGAGGTGACCGAGCGCGCGGACGGCGTCACGGTCATCAACGACGCCTACAACGCCAACCCAGAATCGATGCGCGCTGCTCTCCGGACGCTTGCCGTCATGAGCAGAGGCAAGGCCCGCCGCACCATCGCTGTGCTCGGTCCCATGGCGGAGCTGGGGGAGTCCGCGCGCGACGCCCACATGGATCTCGGCCGCTTCGTGGTCCGGCTCGACATCGGCCAGCTCGTCGTCGTCGGCGAGGCGGCCGGCGGCATCCATGCAGGTGCCGTCCTCGAGGGCTCGTGGGGCTCCGAGTCGATCCACGTCGACGACGTCGAAGCGGCCGTCGCGCTGCTGCGCTCCGAGCTGCACTCCGGTGACGTGGTGCTCGTCAAGGCCTCCCGCTCCGCCGGCCTCGAGCGCGTCGCTGCCGCCCTCCTGGAGGACACATGAGATCCGTCCTCGTCGCGGCACTGACCGCGCTCGTGCTGTCGCTGCTCGGCACCCCGCTCGTCGTCAAGGTCTTCCGCAACCGCGGCTACGGCCAGGAGATCCGCGAGGACGGGCCGTCGTCGCATGCGACCAAGCGCGGCACGCCGACCATGGGCGGCTTCGTCATCATCGTCGCGACCCTGATCGGCTACGGCGTCGCGCACCTGCTCGTCATCAACCAGCACGGCCGGGGGCCCACCGCCAGTGCGCTGCTCGTGCTCGGGTTGATGACGGGGCTCGGGCTCGTCGGCTTCCTCGACGACTTCATCAAGATCCGCAAGCAGCGCTCACTCGGACTCACCGCGGCGGCGAAGTTCTTCGGCCAGCTGATCTGCGGCCTGGGCTTCGCCATCGGGGCGCTGCAGTTCCGCAACGCCGACGGTCTGACACCGGCTTCTACCAACGTCTCGTTCGTGAGGGACTACTCCGCGCTGGCCCTAGGAACCGCGGGTTTTGTGGTGTTCGCCTACCTCATCATCACGGCGACATCCAACGCGGTGAACCTGACCGACGGACTCGATGGGCTCGCCTGCGGCACGTCGGTGATGGTCTTCGGGGCCTACGTCATCATCGCCTTCTGGCAGTTCGGCAACAGCTGCGTGCGTGAGGTGGCCGCCGGTTGCTACACCTCGCGCGACCCGCTCGACGTCGCCCTGGTTGCCGCCGCCGCAATGGGGGCGTGCTTCGGATTCCTGTGGTGGAACGCATCGCCCGCCAAGATTTTCATGGGCGACACCGGCTCCCTCGCCCTCGGCGGCACCTTTGCCGGCATGGCGATCGTGACCAGGACGGAGCTGCTCCTGGTGGTGCTCGGCGGGCTGTTCGTCGTGGAGACCCTGTCGGTGATCATCCAGGTGGGCTTCTTCAAGGTGACCCGCAAACGGGTCTTCAACATGGCGCCGATCCACCACCACTTCGAGCTCGCTGGCTGGGTGGAGAACACCGTTATCGTCCGGTTCTGGATCATCGCCGGACTCGCCGTGGCCTTCGGGCTCGGTGTCTTCTACGCCGAGTACCTCAGCACCGGCCCGCTGGGATGACCCGGTACGACGGGGCGGTTGCTCTCGTCGCGGGCGCAGGGACCAGCGGTGCCGCAGCCGCGCGGGTGCTGCGCGACCTCGGCGCTTCGGTGACGGTCGTCGACAGCAGCGCCGAGCCGGCGGAGCTGCTGCGAGCCGACGGTTTCACCGTCGTCGACATCACCGAACCACCGGCCGGGACCTCCTTCGTGGTGACCTCGCCCGGCTGGTCTCCTGCTTCCCCCTTGCTCGTATCGGCGGCCGCCGCCGGCCTCGAGGTCATCGGCGAGGTCGAGCTCGCCTGGCGCTTGCGACCACCCGGCTCGGCGCCCTGGCTGGCTGTGACCGGCACCAACGGGAAGACCACGACGGTGCGGATGCTCACGGCCATCCTGGCGGCTGCCGGGCACCGCGCCGTGGCGGCCGGCAACGTCGGGTTGCCCCTGCTCGAAGTGGTCCTCGACAGCGATCCCTACGACGTCCTCGCTGCCGAGTTGTCGAGCTTCCAGCTGCATTGGTCCTCGACGGTCGCACCACACAGCGCGGCGATCCTCAACCTTGCTCCGGACCACCTCGACTGGCACGGGTCGATGGCGGCCTACTCCGCAGCGAAGGCCCGGATCTGGGCCGGCGGTACTGCTATCGGCAACGGCGACGACGAGGGGGTGCGGGCGCTGCTGGAGCGCGCACCCGGCCACCGCGTCGCGTTCACGTTGCGGACCCCGCGGGCTGGGGAGCTCGGCCGGATCGAGGACCTGCTCGTGGACCGGGCCTTCCCCGACGTCCCGGGGGAGGCGACCGAGCTAGCCGTCCTGGGTGACCTCACGGTGCCCGGCGGCCACAACGCCGCCAACGCGCTGGCCGCCGCCGCACTCGCGCGCTCCTTCGGGGTCCCCGCTACAGCTGTGCGAGAAGGGCTCCGGGCCTTCGTCCCCGACCCGCACCGCAATGCCGTGGTGGCTGAGGTCGCTGGCGTGACCTGGGTCGATGACAGCAAGGCCACCAACCCGCACGCCGCCGCGGCCAGCCTGGCGGCCTACGACGACATCGTCTGGATCGCCGGGGGACTGCTCAAGGGCGCCGCTGTCGATGACCTGGTCAGGGGCGCGGCGCCGCACCTGCGGGCGGTCGTCCTGTTGGGCACAGACCGTGCCGAACTGGTCCACGCGCTGTCACGACACGCGCCTGACGTCCCCGTGGTCGAGGTCTCCCGATTGGACACTGCAGCCATGTCCGAGGTCGTCGCCCACGCCCGCCGACTCGCCCGGCCAGGTGACACCGTGCTGCTCGCGCCGGCAGCGGCGTCGATGGACTGCTTTCGCGACTACGCGCAGCGCGGGGATCTGTTTGCGGCCGCCGTCCGGGGGCTGACGTGACGACTACGACGACGACCAAGGCGACGACCACCACCTCGGCTGCCCGCGCGTCGACCAAGAGGGCGCCGCGCGCTCCGGCGCGCCAGCCGGTGCTGCACCGTCCCCTCGCGTCGTACCACGTCCTGCTGACGACCACGTTGCTGCTGCTCGGCATCGGGATCGTCATGGTCTTCTCGGCGGCCTTCGTGCGCGACTACGCCGATGGTGGGTCCTTGTTCTCGACCGCGTCCAAGCAGGGCGTGTTCGTGGCGCTCGGCTTGCCGCTCATGTGGGTCGCGTCGCGCATGCCGGTGAGCTTCTGGCGGGGGTTGGCCTACCCGTCGCTGCTCGGATCGCTGCTGCTGCTCGTCGTGGTCCTGGTGCCGGGCATCGGCAACCGGGTCAACGGCGCGCAGAGCTGGATCCCGATCGGCGGCGGTTTCAACCTGCAGCCGGCCGAGCTGGCGAAGCTGGCACTCATCCTGTGGGGCGCCGACCTGCTGGTGCGCAAGAAGAAGCTGCTCCGCGAGTGGAAGCACCTGGCGGTCCCGCTGCTGCCGGTGTCGGCGCTGGTGCTGCTGCTGGTCCTGCTGCAACCCGACCTCGGTACCGCGGTGGTGCTCGCGGCCGTCGTCGTCGGGCTGCTCTGGGTCGTCGGCGCACCGCTGCGCTACCTCGGAGTGCTGGTCGGTGCCTTCGCCGCGATGGGCACGGCTCTGGCCCTGTCGAGCCCGCACCGCGTCGACCGGCTGCTGTCCTTCCGCGACCCCTTCGCCGACGCCGGTGACACCGGCTATCAGGCCGTGCAGGGGCTCTACGCGCTGTCGTCCGGTGGCTGGTTCGGCCTCGGCCTCGGCGCCAGCCGCGAGAAGTGGACCGGTGGCCTTCCCGAGGCGCACACCGACTTCATCTTCGCCATCATCGGCGAGGAGCTCGGGCTGCTGGGCACCCTGACCGTGCTGCTGCTGTTCGCGTCTCTCATCTACTCGGGGGTGCGGATCGCACAGCGCGCGACCGACCCCTTCGTGCGACTGGCCGCTTCTGGGGTCACCGCCTGGCTGGGCTGCCAGGCCGTCATCAACATCGGCGCCGTCGTCGGCATGCTGCCCATCACCGGCCTCCCGTTGCCCCTGGTGTCGTACGGCGGCTCCGCCCTCCTCGTGACCCTGCTGGCCATCGGCATGCTGCTGTCGTTCGCGCGCGCCGAAACCGGTGCTCCTCAGGCGCTCGCGGCGCGCCGAGGGAACGGCCGGATCCAGCGACTGCTGCATCCTCGAGCTGGCGCCCGCGTCCCTGCGCAACGCACCCCGTCGCGTCGACCTGTCTCCCGGGGGCGCTAGTGCACGTCGTGCTCGCCGGCGGCGGCACGGCCGGCCACGTCGAGCCAGCCCTCGCGCTGGCCGACGCGCTGCGCCGAGCTGATCCGACAGTCGGCATCACCGTGCTCGGCACGGCCTCGGGTCTCGAGGCCCGGCTCGTTCCAGCTCGGGGTTATGAGCTGGCGGAGATCCCGCGGGTGCCGCTGCCGCGCCGGCTGACGGTCGACCTGCTGCGGGTGCCGGGTCGGGTCCGCGCCGCGGTGCGGCAGACCCGAGCCCACCTCGACCGGGTCGGAGCCGATGTCGTGGTCGGCTTCGGGGGCTACGTCGCCCTGCCGGCCTACCTGGCGGCGCGTCGTCGCGGGACGCCCTTCGTGGTCCATGAGGCCAACGCCCGTGCCGGTCTGGCCAACAAGGTCGGCGCTCGTTTTACTGTCTACGTCGCGGCCGCTGTGGCCGGCACCGGGTTGCGCGGCGCGCAGGTCATGGGAATTCCGCTTCGCAGGCAGATCTCCTTGTTGGACAGGGCCGAATCCGGTGCCGAGGCGCGCGCGCACTTCGGCCTCCGTGAGGGTCCGGTGCTGTTGGTGACCGGCGGTTCGCAGGGCGCTCAGCGGATCAATGCAGCGGTGACTGGGGCGGCGGCCGACCTCGCCGCAGCGGGGATCCAGGTGCTGCACGTCGCGGGTCCCAAGCAGGCGGCTTCGGTGCAAGCCGATCTCGGTGAGTCCCTGCCGAGTCACCAGGTGCTCGCCTACGTCGACCGCATGGACCTGGCCTATGCCGCCGCCGACCTGGCGCTGTGTCGTGCCGGTGCGATGACATGCGCCGAGCTCGCCGCGGTCGGACTGCCCGCGGTCTACGTCCCGTTGCCGATCGGCAACGGCGAGCAGGCGCTCAACGCCAAGCCCACCGTCGATGCCGGCGGGGGAGTGCTGGTCGCTGACGCGGACCTCGACCCTGCCTACGTCCGCGACCGGATCGTGCCGCTGCTGTCAGACGCAGGCCGCCTGCAGGCCATGTCGACTGCGGCCGCGTCGCTCGGGCGGCGGGATGCGGACCAGGCACTCGTGACGCTCGTCCAGGAGGCGGCGGCGTCGGGGGGTCCGTCGTGAGCAGCGACGCGTTGGGAGCCGTCCACCTCGTCGGCATCGGAGGTGCCGGCATGAGCGGCATCGCGAGGGTGCTGTTGGCCCGCGGTGCGACCGTGTCGGGTAGCGACGCCAAGGACTCCCGGACGACAGCGGCGCTCCGCGCTCTGGGTGCGACGATCCACCTCGGCCATGCGGCCGAACACATCGCGGGGGCTGACACTGTCGTGGTTTCTTAGGCCCTCCGGCAGACCAACCCGGAGCTGGTGGCGGCCCGCGATGGTGGGCTCCGGGTGTTGCTGAGGGCGGAGGCACTGGCCGCCCTGATGGTCGGCCGCACCGGCGTCGCAGTCGCCGGCACGCACGGCAAGACCACCACGACGTCGATGCTCACCGTGGCCGCACAGCACTGCGGCGTCGACCCGTCGTTCGCCATCGGTGGCGATCTCAACGAAGCGGCGAGCAACGCCCATCACGGCAGTGGCGCGCTGTTCATCGTCGAGGCCGACGAGAGCGACGGCTCGTTCCTGGCCTACCACCCGCATGCCGCTGTCGTGACCAACGTCGAAGCCGACCACCTGGACCACTACGCCGACGGCGCCGCGGTCGACCGGGCCTTCGAGGACTTCGTCGCGACCGTCACCGGATTCGTCGTCG
The DNA here is from genome assembly GCA_046713755.1 of Mycobacteriales bacterium. GTDB lineage: Bacteria > Actinomycetota > Actinomycetes > Mycobacteriales > SCTD01 > JAUYQP01. The sequence continues at coordinate 774 of JBKKBU010000153.1, read as the reverse complement.
TCTGCGCCGACGACCCAGGTGCCGTGCGACTGGCCGCGCACGCGCGGTCGCGGGGCATCGACGTCAGGACCTACGGCACGGCCGCGGGTGCCGACCTGCGGGTGGACGATCTGGTGGTGAGTGGCGCCACGAGCCGATGGGCGCCGGTGCTGCGCGGCCGGCGGCTACCGCAGGTCGACATGAAGGTGCCGGGTGCCCATCTCGCGCTGAACTCCGCGGCTGCCCTGCTCACCGGCATCGGCCTCGGGCTTCCCGAGTCGCAGCTGATCGAAGGACTGGCCTTGTACACCGGCGTGCGTCGGCGCATGGAGCTCAAGGGCACCGCCGCCGGCGTCCGCGTCTAAGACGACTACGCGCACCAACCGACCGAGCTGCTCGCTCAGCTGACCGCTGCTCGCGAGGTCGCCGCTGGCGGTCGGCTCGTCGTGGCGTTCCAGCCGCATCGCTACAGCCGGACCCTCGCCTTCGCCGCCGAGTTCGGAGCTGCGCTCGGGCTGGCCGACGAGGTCGTCGTGATGGAGGTCTACGCCGCCGGCGAGGACCCCGTCCCTGGTGCGTCCGGCGCAACCGTCGCCGCCGCTGTGCCGCTGCCGGCCGGGCAGGTCGTCTTCGAGCCCTCGTGGTCCGCGGTGCCCGCGGCGCTGGCCGGCCGCGCGCGAGCCGGCGATCTCGTCCTCACCCTCGGCGCCGGCGACGTCACGCTGGTCGGCCCAGAGGTGTTGCGGCTCTTGGCTGCTGCCCCTGCTGCCCCTGCTGCCCCTGCTGCCCCTGCTG
>JBKKBU010000152.1:0-5924 GCA_046713755.1 Mycobacteriales bacterium | reverse complement strand
CGACACCGGAGCGCAGCGGCGGTGGCGGTGGCGGGGCAGCAGGCACCGGGGCGGCCGGCGGTGGGGCCACTGCCGCCGGCTCCGGGGCGGGCGCGGCGGGGACGACCTGCAGGGCCGTGGGAGGTGGCGGCGCCAGAACAACGCGGTCCGACGATCCCGGGACCAGCGCGATCGACAGCGAGCCGTCATCGGCGACGAGGCGGGCGATGTCGGCCACGACGAGGGCAGCGCCGTCAGCGGAGAGCACGGCCGGAGCGAAGCGCTGACACGACCACGTGGGCACCGCTGCCCACGCACCGTTGGCCGCCGGCTCCCAGGCCTTGGTGGTCGGACAGGCCGTGACCGCTTCGGCCCGCGGGGGCCCGGAGCCCGCCGCGAGCGGCAGCACGAGCGACCCCACGGTGGCCCCGTTGGGCACCACGAACCGCAGCGCCGTGACCGCCGACGGCTGCGGCCCACCCTGCACCAACAGGTCCTTCGCTCCCACGTCGGGCGGCGCCGGCGGCGCGACCCCCTGGTGCGCGACGTTCCACCACCCGACGGCGAGGGGGGCATCGGCTGCCGCCGGTGCTGCCCCCGCCAGCACGATGGCAGTCAGCACCAGGGTGGCCAGGGCGCCAACCCGGCAGCCTCTCGAGGCATGGCGCCGGTCGCCGCTCATGAGGCCGCCCCGGCCAGGGCGCCGGAACGCGACACCGCTGCGGCGTCGTCCCCGAGGTACGACGCGATCACCCTCGGATCAGCGACGACCTCCGCCGGTGCACCGTCTGCGATGACCTGTCCCAGCTCGAGGGCCAGCAACCGGTCGCTGACCCCGGTCACCAGCGGCATGTCGTGCTCGACGACGAGCATCGCGCAGCCGGTCTCCTCGCGAATGCGGTGGAGCAACGGTCCCAGCGCCTCAGCCTCGCGTTGTGCGATACCGGACGACGGCTCATCGAGGATGAGCACGGCAGGGTCGTGGGCGATCGACATGGCGAGGTCGACGACCCGCCGCGAGCCCGTCGACAGCTCGGCGGCGAACTTGTCGCGGAAGGCGCCCAGACCCATCAGCTCGACGAGGTCCGCGACGGTCCACGCGATGTCCTCCTCTGCCTCGCGGACATCGGGCAGGCCCAAGGCCGCCGCCAGGTGGTCCCGCACCGGCAGGTGCCGCTCCAGCGACAGCGCGAGGTTCTCGGCGACCGTGAGCGACCCGAAGATCCGAGCGTCCTGGAAGGACCGCCCGAGTCCCGCGCGAGCCCGGCGGTCCGGTGCCCAGTCGGTGACGTCGATCCCGGCCAGCAGCACGCGGCCGCGGTCGGGGACGAGAAATCCCGACAGCAGGTCGAACACCGTGGTCTTGCCGGCGCCGTTGGGGCCGATGAGCCCGAGGATCTCGCGCGGGGCGAGCCGCAGGCTCACGCCGTCGACCGCCTTGACGCCGCCGAAGCTGACGGCGAGCTCGCGAGCCTCGAGAACAGGCTCGGCCGTGGCAGCGGCCTCGGCGTCCTCGTCGACCGTCGTGGCGGCTGGGCGCGGCGCGGTGGTGGCGGGTCCGGGCGCTCGGCCGTTGGCCGTCGCTGCGCCCTCCAGGAACACCGACCGCACGATGTCGCCGCGCTCGAGCAGCTCGCTGGTCGGCCCCTCGAAGCGCACCTCGCCCTTCTCCATGAAGTAGGCGCGGTCGGCCACGGTGAGGGCGACGTTGACCGATTGCTCGACGAGCACGACGGCGGTCCCCCGGGCGTTGATCTCCCGGACCAGTTCGAGCAGCTCGGCAACCACCTTCGGCGCCAGCCCCAGCGAGAGCTCGTCGATGATCAGCAGCACCGGGTTGGCAACCAGCGCCATGCCGAGCGCGAGCTGCTGCTGCTCGCCGCCCGACAGGTCGCCACCGAGGGTGTCGAGTCGCTCGCGCAGCCGCGGAAAGCGGGTCAACACCTCCTCGACGGCGGTAGCGACGCGCTCGGGCTCCTTGCCGTGCAGCCAGGCCGCGACGCGGAAGTGCTCCGCGACGGTGAGGGTCGGGAACACCCCGCGACCGCCGGGCACCTGCACCACGCCGCGCTTGGCGGTCCGGGCGGCGTCGCTGCCGGTGATGTCGACGCCGTCGAGCACGATGCTCCCGGCCGTCGGTGCGAGCAGGCCCGACACGGCCCTCAGTAGCGTCGACTTGCCGGCACCGTTGGTGCCGAGCAGGGCCAGGACCTCGCCGCGCCGGACCTCCAGGTCGACCCCGAACAGCACTTGCACGCCGTCGTAGCCGGCGTCCACCCCACGGCAGACCAGCAGTGCGTCGGCGCTCGGCTCGAACGCGATCCGGCCACCCGCCGATCTCGTCCCGTCGTCGTCCGTGCGGGCGTCGGCCAACAGGCTGGGTACGACGATGCCGGCACCCGCGGCCACCCGTCGCAGCCAGCGGTCGCGGAGGCGGTGTCCGACCTCGGCGAGCCCGCCGGGGGCGACGGTCAGGAGCGTCAGGACGCCGCTGGAGATGGCGACGGTGAAGAAGCCGTCGAAGGGGTTGAAGTAGCGCAGTCCCTGGTAGAGCACCGCGCCGGCGATCGCGCCCGGAAGCGAGGAGAGCCCACCGATCACCGTGATGACGAAGGCATCCAACGACAGCTGCAGCGGGAAGGCCGTCGAGTCGACCGCACCCTGCTGGTAGGCGAGCAGCGCCCCTGCCATGGCCGCCATGGCGCCGCTGACTGCGAAGGCGGCAAGGGTGCTGGCCTGTTGCCGAACCCCGAAGCCCTGTGCAGCCCGGACGTTGTCGCGCATCCCGACGAAGATGCGACCTGACCGGCTGCTGCGGAGACTGCGTGCCGACAGGTAGCAGAGCACCAGTCCGGTCAGGCAGACGTAGTAGAAGACCCGGTCGTCTGCTGTGTCGACCCGGCTCCAGAGCACCGGCCGGCCGATGACGTCGTCGCCGTCGGGCACCAGCCAGCCGACGTACTCAGGTTTGAGGAACAGGTTCTGCACGGTCGCCGCGAAGGCAAGCGTGACAGCTGCGAGGAACAAGCCCGGCACCCGCAGCGCCGGAATGCCGATGACGAGCGCGACCAAGGCGCCGCTCACGACGGCGGCGCCCATCGCCACGAAGAAGTCGGCATCGGAGTGCGCCACCAGGCCACCCGCGATGCCGGCCCCGACGCCGGCGAAGGCGAACTGCCCCAACGAGATCTGACCCGCCCAGCCGGACAGCACGACCAGCGAGATGGCGACGATGGCGTAGACCACGATGAGGGTCACGAAGCCGGTCCGGTTCGCGCCCACGACGAACGGCGCACCGAGGGCGAGCAACTCGACCACGACGCGACTGCCGATCCGGAAGGCCCGCACCTGGGGAAGCTGGCGCAGCTCGATCGGGATGGGTCGGTACTCCCGCAGCGCGCGGAAGCTGGTCACCCCTGCGTCGGTGGCGCGCGACAGGCTCCGGCGCTGCCGGAGCAGCGCGACGAGCAGCACCGGCAGGACGAGGGCCACCGCGAGGTCCGGCTTGCTGGTGGCGAAGAACGACCCCTGCTCGAGCACGCCGATGGCCATCCCAGCGGCGAGCGCGACCGGCAGGCTCGACATCCGGGCGATGACCGCGGCCGCCAGGCCGTAGAGCAGCAGCACCGGCGAGAGGTTGGTCCCGATGGACACCCCCACGACCGGCCCGCGCAGGAACACTGCCAGCGCGGAGCAGACCGTGGCGAGCACCCACACCAGGGTGCCGATCCGGGTGACCGGGATGCCGAGCAGCAGCGCCCGGTCGGAGTTCTCGGCGCTGGCTCGCACCGCGATGCCAGTGTCGGTGAACCGGAAGAACGCGGCCAGCCCGGCCATCAGCAGCCCAGCCAGGACGACGATGGCGAGGTAGTCACCGGTGAGGATGACCCCGCCGATCTCGACGCGCGTGCCCGCAAAAGGCGTGGGGAACGACGTCGGCGCGATGTTCTCGCCGATGATCCAGCGGGGCAGGAAGGCCTCCACGAGCACCAGCAGCTGAGCCAGCCCGATGGTCGCCACCGTGACCACCAGTCGCGCCTGAGTGCGGAACGGCTTGAGCAGGACGGTCTCGACGACCAGCCCGGTCACGACGGCGCCGGCGACCGCGATCCCGAGGGCGACGAAGTACGGCACGCCGTCGTAGACCAGCAGCAACGCGAACACCCCGGGCACCGCGCCGAGCGCGGCCGTCGCGAAGTTCAGGATGCGGCTCGCCTTGTAGACCAGGATCACTCCGAAGGCGACCAGGGCGTAGAGGGTGCCGAGCACCGCACCGTTGAGCAGGACGCCGAACGGGATGCCGTCGTAGAACGGCAGCACGCCCAGGAGCCGCCCGGTCGAGGACCGGCCGAAGACCAGCTGCATGGCGAGCAACAGCAACAGTGCGCCACCGAGCAGCGTGCCGGCGCGCGTGAGCGCTCGAGTCATCGGCCGGGCTTCATCGGCCGGGGATGGTGAACGGGGTCCGGGGGAACTGGCCGGGCTTGTAGCGCTGTCCCTTGTTCATCGAGACGTAGGCCCCGGCCTTGCCGTCGATGCGACTGATCGCGTTGGCGTCCCAGTAGACCTCGCGGGCGTCGGAGATGCCGCTGTAGTCGCCTGGCTCGAAGTGCAGCCAGTACTGGAAGGAGTTGCCGTCGCCGCCGTAGTCGGCGGCACCCGACAGCAGCGAGCGCTCGAAGGTCAGCGGGGTGAGGTCCGGGCCGGCCATCTGCAAGCCGTTGGCGAGCGTGTTGAGGTAGGCCCACGGCAGCTGCGCGCCGGCGTACGGCGTCTTGGTCCCGCCGGCGGCCTTGTAGGCGATGGTGGCCGCCTGCTTCTCGAACGGCTCGTAGTCCCGCAGGTCGCTCGGGCCGAAGGCGTTCTTCCACTGCTCGGGGTCGTAGAGCCGACCGAGGACGTCGTAGTCCACGAGGCCGGATCCGACCAGGACGTTCTCCGGGTAGTAGTCCTGGCCCGTGGCTGCCTTCGTGGTGAAGGCCGGGCTGAGCGGGTCGCTGAAGTAGAGGATGCTGGTGACGCCCTCGCCTTTGAGCTTGGCGACCGTGGTGTTGGCCTGTGACGCGGCGGTGGCGGTGTTGCTGGAGTAGGGCGCGTCGACCACCTCGGTGCCGCAGCCCTTCACGATGCGGGCCAGCTCGGCGGCCGGCCCCTTGTTGACCTCGGCGTCGGGGTGGCTGATGCCGACCTTGCGGACCTTGCCGCGCAGCTCCGCGGAGCCGGCGTAACGGGCCTTCTGACCACCCGCCATGCGCTTGCACCACCACTCACCGGTGAGTCGGGCCTGCGTCGTACCGCCCATGTACTGGTCGTAGTGGTAGGGCCGCCGGGCCTTGCTGAACTCGTCGTCGAAGTGCCAGCCCATCATGTTGACGACCTTCAGCCGGGACAGCTCGTCAGCCATGCTGGGGACTGCGCTGTTGTTGTCCCAGACGAACGCGAACGGCTGGTGCTGGTTGACCAGCGCGCGGGCCTCGGTGCGCAGGCAGTCGTCGGCCGGCGGGGAGTAGTCGCAGGTGCCGCGGACGAACGCGATGGCCAGCTTGCGGCCGTAGAGCTCCCACTTGCTGTTGATGAAGGTCTCCGCCTTGGCCACGAAGTCGCTGTGGTCCTCGGGGCTGCCGTAGAGGTTCTGCGACCGGGTGAAGCCGTTGACGACCTCGTTCTCCTTCGGCCGGTAGTAGATGACCGTGATCGTCTTGGCAGTGACGCCCCTGGTCGTGGCGCCCGGGTTGGTGCCGGTGAAGGCCGGGACGCACCGCGGCGCCGAGCTGAAGTTGGGGCCGACCTGCCGGCCACCCACGCAGTGACTGGTGTCGCCGGTGGCCGGGGCGCCGGGCGCGGCCACCGCGGGCGGGCCGCCACCGCTGCTCGACGAGGTGCTGGTGGACGTCCCTGCGGCGCTCCCGCCCTGCGACGTAGCGGCGTTCGTGCCGTTGGTGCCG
>JBKKBU010000151.1:0-6461 GCA_046713755.1 Mycobacteriales bacterium | reverse complement strand
GCGCGGTAGGCGTCGGCCTGCTTGGACAGGTCGTCGAACACGATGAGCACGTGCTCGCCCTTGTACATCCAGTGCTGGCCGATGCTCGAGCCCGTGTAGGGCGCGAGGTACTTGAAGCCGGCCGGCTGCGACGCGGGGGCGGCGACGACCGTCGTGTACTCCATCGCGCCCGCCTCCTCGAGGCGGCCCACGAGCTCAGCGACCGTCGAGCCCTTCTGGCCGATGGCGACGTAGATGCACTTGACCTGCTTCTTCGGGTCGCCGGTCTTCCAGTTGTCGCGCTGGTTGATGATCGCGTCGAGCGCCACCGCGGTCTTGCCGGTCTGGCGGTCGCCGATGATCAGCTGGCGCTGGCCGCGGCCGATGGCGGTCATGGCGTCGACAGCCCTGATGCCGGTCTGCAGCGGCTCGTGCACCGGCTGGCGCTGGACGACGGTGGGCGCCTGCAGCTCGAGGATGCGGCGACCCTCGGAGACGATCTCGCCCTTGCCGTCGATCGGCGTGCCGAGCGGGTCGACCACGCGACCGAGGAAGCCGTCGCCGACCGGGGCCGACAGGACCTCGCCGGTGCGGCGGACCTCCTGGCCCTCCTCGATGTGGGCGGCGTCGCCGAGGATGACGCAGCCGATCTCGCGCTCGTCGAGGTTGAGGGCCAGGCCGAGCAGGCCGCCCTCGAACTGCAGCAGCTCGTTGGTCATCGTCGCCTGCAGGCCCTCGACGCGCGCGATGCCGTCACCGGTCTCGATGACCCGTCCGACCTCCTCGCGGGTGGTCTCCGGCGTGTACGACGAGACGTAGCGCTCGATCGCGTCGCGGATCTCCTCGGGGCGGATGCTGAGCTCCGTCATGACTCCTGCTCTCTGCTTCGGTACGTCGGGCGGTGCGTGCGCTGGGTGTGGGCGGAGCCGGTCTAGCTGAGGCGGCGGCGGGCCTCGGCCAGCCGGTGCCGGGTGGAGCCGTCGATGACCTCGTCGCCGACGTGGACGACGACGCCGCCCACGACCTTCGGGTCGACCTCGACCTGCAGCTGGACCTCCCGGCCGCGCTGGGGCGTGAGCGACGCGGCGAGCCGCTGCTGCTGGCCCTCGTCGAGGGGGACGGCGCTGGTGACGGTTGCCAGGGTGCGGGACCGCACATCGGCGGCCAGCGCGGCGTAGTCCAGCAGCCCGTCTTCGAGGGTGCGGCCGCGCGGGGTGACGACCAGCGCCTCGATGATGCGCTTGGTGCCGCCCTTGACCTTGCCGTCGAGCAGCCCGTCGAGCAGGGCCTGCTTGCGCTCGACTGCCAGGCTCCGGTCGGTGAGGACAGCCCGCAGCTCGGGCTCGCGCGCCACCGTGCGGGCGAAGCGGAACAGCTCGTCCTCGACGTCGTCGAGGTCGCCGTCGGCCTCGGCCACGAGGAACACCGCCGTCACGGCGAGCACCTCGATGGCATCGACCAGGTCCCGCGGCGAGCTCCACCGCAGCGACACGGCGTCCTTCAGCAGGCCAAGCGGCAGGGCATCGACCTGACTGCCGAGCAACCCGTCGACCAGCTGGGTCTTCGCCTGGGCGTCGAGGGCGGGGTCACCCAGGGTGCGTCGCAGACTGCCTTCACGATCAAGCAGGCGTACGACGGCGAACAGGCCTTCGGCGATCGACCCGACGCCAGCGGCGTCCGGCAGCTCGGCCCGCAGCGCGGTGAGGCGCTCCCGGACCGAGACGAGGGCCTCGCGACTGGCTCCGTGCATCAGGCGTCCGTCCCGCCGCTCGCGTCGGCGGAGGGGCCAGCCGCTGCACTGGCCGACTCGGACTGCTCGAGCTCGGCAAGGAACCGGTCGACCACGCGGCGCTGCCGCTCGTCGTCGGCGAGGGACTCCCCGACGACGCGCTCGGCCAGCTCGACCGCGAGACGGCCGATCTCGCCGCGCAGCTGCGTGACGACCTGCTGACGCTCGGCGGCGAGCTGCTCCTCACCGCGGGCGGTGATGCGGTCGGCGGTCTCGCGGGCCTCAGCGGTCAACGAGTCGACGATCGCCTTGCCCTGCTCGCGGGCCTCGTCACGGATGCGCGCGGCCTCGGCCCGGGCGTCCGCGAGCTGCGCCTTGTACTGCTCCAGCGCAGCGTTGGCCTCGGCCTGGGCGGCTTCGGCCTTGCTGATGCCGCCTTCGATGGCAGCGGTGCGCTCGGCGTAGGCCTTCTCGAACATCGGGAAGGCCTTCTTCGCCAGGAAGAAGTACAGCAGCGAGAAGGCGATCAGCCCGACGATGATCTCGGACAGATGCGGGATGAGGGGGTTGATCTCCCCTTCCTCGGCCGCCAGGAGGGTCAGCACGTCAGCCCGCTAAAGGACGAACGCGAGGACGAGGCCGAACAGCGCCAGTGCCTCGGCGAGCGCGAAGCCCAGGAACGCGATGGGCTGGAGCACACCGCGGGCCTCGGGCTGACGGGCGACGCCGTTGATGTAGGCGGCGAAGATCAGCCCGACGCCGATGCCCGGGCCAATGGCCGAGAGGCCGTAGCCGACCAGGTTGAGCGTGCCTTCCATCATGTTCCCTTTCGAAAGGTGGGCGCGCGCGGATCGCCCGCGCGCGTCTTCGTGCGGTCTAGTGCTCGTCCGCCAGCGAACCGGCGATGTAGAGGGCGGTGAGGAGGGTGAAGATGTAGGCCTGCAGGCACTGCACCAGGAACTCGAAGAAGGTCAGGACGATACCGAGCAGGAACGCCAGCGGGCTGATCGCGGCCAGGAAGCCGCCGGAAGTGAGCAGGTGCTCGCCGCCGAGGATGAAGACCAGTAGCAGCAGGTGGCCGGCGAACATGTTGGCGAACAGTCGCAGCGCGAGGGTGAGCGGGCGGACCAGGACGGTCGAGACGAACTCGATCGGGGCCAGCAGGATGTAGACCGGCTTAGGCACGCCGGGCGGGAACATCATGTCCTTGAAGAACCCCCAGGGCCCCTTCTTGCCGATCCCGATGCCCATGAACAGCAGCCACGTCAGGATGGCCAGCACCGCGGGGTAGCTGATCCGCGACATCGGCGGGAACTGGATGAGCGGGATGATCCCGAAGATGTTGTTGACCAGGATGAAGCTGAACAACGTCGCCAGGAACGGCACGTAGCGCATGAAGTCGTGGCCGATGACGTCGCGGCCGACCTCGTTGCGGACGAAGCCGTAGACCCCTTCGCCGGCGAACTGCAGCTTGGACGGCACGACGGCGGACTTGCGGGCGGACAGGTAGTAGAAGACCGCGACGAGCACGGCGGCGAGCACCACGAGCACCATCGGCTTGGTGACCGCGCCGAAGATCGGCGGGAACTCGAAGTCCCGGCTGCTCGGCGGAGCGAACTTCTCGACCTCCGAGGAGGCGCGAACCAGCACGCTCACACCGTCTCCCTTCCCATCAGGGGGTCTCCCTGCCGTACCGGATGTACACGAGGTAGAGCGAGCTGACGCAGCCGAGGAGCATGCCGATCCCCACGACGAAGTCCGTGCCCAACCAGCGGTCGACGAGCATCCCTGCCCCGCCCCACAGCAGCAGGCCGGACAGGATGTAGGCGATCACCGTCCACGCGTCACCCGGGTTGGTCGTGCCGCCCGGTGACCCGTCGTGGCTCATCGCGGGCGAAACGCTAGCAGCCATCCGGCCCGACCTCGCGGCCGGGGTCGGAGACCTTCCCCACGTCACCGGCCACGTCGTCCACCGGCTCGACTGAGGTGTCGATGTAGAGCAGCTGCAGTCCCAGGAAGGCCCGCACCTCGAAGGCCAGCCAGACCAGCACGCTGACCAGGACCGCGGCCCCCACCGAGGTGCGATCCACCACACCGGTCCGGCGTACGAGCACAAGGACGAGCAGCAGCGCCGTGACCGTGAACAGGTAGCTCATCATGGCTGCGCTCATCGTGAAGATGGGATGCAACGGGCGGGTGCGGCGGGCGACGTAGAGGCCGAGGCCGAACGACAGAACCACGAGCACGCACCCGAGGGCAGCCCCACCGGCACCCGCGGGGCCGGCAAGAACCCCAGCCACGACGGCTGTCACCGCACCGGCCAGCAGCGTCGGCCAGACCGAGGCCTTGAACAGCACGACCTCCCAGGAGGGCGGCGTCACGGGCCCTGAGCGCGCGCTGCCCGCAGCCGCGGCACGCTGGAGGCGACCAGCGCGAGGGCCGCCAGGGTGCCGGTGACCGCGAGCACCGGCAGCACCCCGCCGGTCACGGCGATGGCGGCCCCGCCGAACGCCAGGAGCGCGGTCCAGAAGTACATGATGAGCACCGCGCGGGTGTGGCTGTGACCGATCTCGAGCAGCCGGTGGTGCAGATGCGCCTTGTCGGGCGCGAACGGCGACCGGCCGGCGCGGGTCCGCCGGACGACGGCGAGCAGCAGGTCCACGATCGGAACGGCCAGCACCGCGAGCGGCAGCAGCAGCGGCAGCAAGACCGGGAAGACCGTGGACGGCGGCAGGTTCGAGTAGTCGAACTGGCCCATCAGCGAGGTCACCGATCCAGCCAGCATGAGGCCGATGAGCATGGACCCCGAGTCCCCCATGAAGATGCGGGCCGGGTTGAAGTTGTGCGGCAGGAAGCCCAGGCAGACGCCGGCGAGCACCACCGCGATCAGCGTCGGTGAGGAGATCCGCTCCTGCGCGAGACCGGAGGTGACCTGGCCGCTCGACAACGAGTAGGAGAAGGCGAAGAAGGCCAGCGCCGCGATCGCACCGACGCCAGCAGCGAGCCCGTCGAGGCCGTCGATGAAGTTGATCGCGTTGACGGTGAGCAGGGTCAAGATGATGGTCAGGGGCACCCCCTCGACGCCGAGCGCAATGGCACCCGCACCGGGCAGCGTGAGCGTGAGCAGCTGCAGGCCGAGCAGGACCATGACACCGGCGGCGACCAGCTGCCCGGCGAGCTTGGTGAGGGCGTCGAGCTGCCACCGGTCGTCGACGAGGCCGAGCAGCACGATGACCCCGCCGGCGATGAGCACCGCCTGCACGTCGGAGTAGGTGAAGACGGTCTGGAGCGCTGGCAGCTCGTGCGCTACCAGGAAGGCCGCTGCCACCCCGCCGTACATCGCCAGCCCGCCGAGGCGCGGCGTCGGGATGGCGTGGACGTCGCGGTCGCGGGGCTCTGCCATGGCGCCGGTGCGCACGGCGAGCCGGCGCGCCAGCGGCGTCAACAGGTAGGTGACAGCCGCAGCGACGCAGAGGACCAGCAGGTACTCCCGCACTTCCGCAGGCTAGCCGGGAGAACCGGTCAAGAGGTCCAAGGGGCGTTGCAAACTGGCGTGTACGAGTGCAGCGCACGACTGGAACGCGGACTCCGGGCCTTGGTAGGGATCCTCGACGTCATCATCGCGCGGTGTGGCCGGCGGCACCAGACCGCGGTTCGCCGCGGCAGCCTTCACCAGGGCCCGGGCGCGCTCAGCCAGGGTGCCGCCAACCAGGACCGCGGGATCGACGGCGGAGCACAGCCGGTCGAACTCCCGCAGCGTGAAGGTGCGGGCCGCCCCCCTGGGGTGCATGACGACTGCGGCAGCACGGTGCTCGCGGGTAGCCGCCAACACCAGATCGGCGGCCACGACGAGCGAGCTGACCAGCTCCCGGGCCCGGAAGCCGCTGCCGTCGACGTCGTATCCCGAGAGGCTGGTGAGGGCGTAGGCCTCCATCGGTGAGCCGGTGAAGCCCATCGTGCCAGCCGAGGCGATGTCGAACGCGTCGGCGCGATCACCGAGCCGCGCGGCCAGACCCGCGCGCATCATCTGCTCCGCCATCGGCGAGCGGCAGATGTTGCCGGTGCAGACGTGCAGCACCCGGAAGCGATCCGGGTCTGGCTCGGTCATGTCGGCTCGCCTTCGACCAGCAGGTCGGGGCAGGTCGCCCGCAGCAGCTCGACGTCGACAGCGCCTTCGCGCAGGACCCGCGGCCGGTCTCCGGTGAGGTCCAGGATCGTCGACGGGGTGGCGGCTCCGACCGGGCCGGCGTCGAGGTAGACCGCAACGGCGGTGCCGAGCTGCCGCTCCGCGTCGGCCGCGTCGACGCCGGGTGCCTGACCCGTGCGGTTGGCGCTGCTCACGGCGAGCGGGCCGGTCTGCTCCAGGACCGCCAGGGCCGTCGGGTGCAGCGGCATCCGGACCGCGACCGTGCCACGGGTCTCCCCGAGGTCCCACGCCAGGCTGGGCGCCGCCCGCACCACGAGGGTGAGGGCCCCCGGCCAGAACTGCTCGATCAGCGCCCGAGCGGTCGGGGTCACGCTGGCCGCCAGCCCGTCGAGGGTGCGCAGGGACCCGACGAGCACGGGCACCGGCAGGGCCGGGCCGCGGCCCTTGGCCGCCAGCAGCCGGCGCACCGCGGTCGGCGAGAACGCGTCGGCCGCGATGCCGTAGACGGTGTCGGTCGGCAGCACCGCGAGGTCGCCGCGGCGCAGCACGTCGACGGCCGCCTCGATGCCGGCGGCCGGGTCGGTCGTGACGTCGTAGGTTGTCATG
>JBKKBU010000150.1:0-27683 GCA_046713755.1 Mycobacteriales bacterium | reverse complement strand
AACTTCAGAGGTACTGGCCGGTGTTGCCGACGCCGGGGGCCTGGGCGATCTGCTCTTGGCCGCCCGGTCCGATCGCGACCCGACCACGCATCTGCTCGAGCTGCACCCTGGCGGCCATCTGCTGCGCGACGAGCGCGGTCTGGATGCCGTGGAAGAGCCCCTCGAGCCAGCCCACCAGCTGGGCCTGCGCGATCCGCAGCTCGGCGTCGGAGGGGATGGCGTCGGTCGTGAAGGGCAGCGACAACCGCTCGAGCTCCTCTTGGAGCTCCGGTGCGAGGCCGTCCTCGAGCTCCTTGATGGACCGGGCGTGCACCTCGCGCAGCCGCTCCCGGGCGGCTTCATCCAGCGGTGCGGAGCGAACCTCCTCGAGCAGCTGCTTGACCATCGAGCCGATCCGCATGACCTTGGCGGGCTGCTCGATCATCTCGGCGGGACTGCGCTCCTCGGACCCCGTCGGTAGCGGCATCGGTAGCGATCCCACCGGCTGCCCATCGGGACCCACGACGACCACCTGCTGCTCCTCAGACATGCCCTGCACCTTATGCGGTTGGCTGCCGAGGTGAGCTACGACGTCGACGCCGTCCGAGACCAGTTCCCTGCGCTCGCGGAAGGGCTCGCCCACTTCGACGGCCCGGGCGGCACCCAGGTCCCGCGGGCGGTTGCCGACGCGATGCACGACATCCTGACCTCGGCGGTGTCCAACCGCCACGGTCCGTTCGCCAGCAGCGAGCGCGCGGACGCGATCGTCGACGACGCGAGAGCGGCTGCTGCCGACCTGCTGGGTGCCGACCCCCGCGGCATCGTCTTCAGCCAGTCGATGACCGCGGGCACCTACGTGCTCGCGGGCGCGCTCGCGAAGACATGGGGAGCTGGCGACGAGGTCGTCGTGAGCCGGCTCGACCACGACGCCAACGTCCGGCCCTGGGTCCAGGCCGCCGAGCGGGTGGGCGCGACCGTCGTGTGGGCCGACGTCGACGACAGCACCGAGCTCCAGGCGTACGACGAGATCGTCACTGCCCGGACCGTGCTCGTCGCCGTCACGGCGGCCTCCAACGCCACCGGGACCCGCCCGGATCTGGAGCGGATCAGCGCCCTGGCCCATGACGTTGGCGCGCTCGTCTTCGTCGACGGGGTCGCCGCCACCCCGCACCTGGCCGTGGACCTCGCGACCAGCGGCGCCGACATCTGGGCCTGCTCCGCCTACAAGTGGTACGGCCCGCACCTCGGGGTTCATGCCGCGCGGCCGGAGCTGCTCGAGCGACTGCGGCCCGACAAGCTGCTCGCGTCGAGCGACGACGTGCCGGACCGCTTCGAGCTCGGCACGTCCGCCTTCGCGCAGCTGGCCGGCGTGACCGCTGCCGTCGACTGGATCGCGTCCCTCGGGGTCGGCGCCGACCGTCGGGCCCGCGTGCTGTCCGCCATGGAACGCATCGGCGGCCACGAGACCGCGGTCTTCGGACGGCTCATGGCCGGGCTTCGCAGCCGGAGCGAGATCGAGCTGATCGGCGCGCCGATCCGTCGTACGCCGATCGTCGCCTTCCAGGTGCGGGGCCGCACCCCCCACGAGGTGTCGGTCTCCTTAGCGGCCAGCGGCGTCTGCGTCTGGGCCGGTCACTACTACGCGATCGAGCTGATGACCCGACTGGGACTCCCCGCCGGGGCGGTCCGGGCCGGCGTGGTCTGCTACACGACCGACGACGACGTCGACCGACTGCTGGAGGCCCTGTGAACCCGGACCTGTCCCGTCAGCTGTGGAAGGCCATGGAGCCGGTCCACGCGATGGTCTACTTCACGCCGGAGCCGCAGGAGGAATACACCGCCCTCGGCCTGGATGGCACGAAGAACCCGGCGCATGCCTACTTCCCGGCGCGGGCCGCCGCGATGGGGGCGGTGCCCTGGCAGGTCGTGCAGGCGACGTTCTTCAACTTCTCGGCGTTCGTGGTCAAGTTGGGCATCGAGGGTGCTTGGGACATCGCCTCGCCCGCCGACGTGCTGGCGGCGCGCTTCCGGGGCGCCGACCGCGCGCTGACCCGGTTGTGCGGCGACCTGCTCACCGACGTCGACGAGGCCGTGGCGCTGGCCCGCGAGGCAGCGCAAGGCTGCACCGTCGAGGGGCGCCCGCTCTACGCCGCGCATGCCGCACTGCCCTGGCCCGACGCGCCGCACCTGCAGCTGTGGCACGCGATCACGCTGCTGCGCGAGTTCCGCGGCGACGGCCACGTCGCCGCCCTCGTCTCGCAGGGCCTCACCGGTCTCGAGGCCGCCGTGATGCACGTCGTCCAGGGCGACCTGTGGAGCCGCAAGGCGCTGCAGGCCACCCGCGGCTACAGCGACGCGGAGTGGGACGGCGCTGTCGCCCGGCTCACCGGGCGCGGCTGGCTCGACAGCGAGGGCGTCTTCACCGACGCCGGCAAGGCGGCCCGCCACGAGGTGGAGCACCTCACCGACACTCTGGCGCTGCCGGCGTGGCAGCGGATCGGCGACGAGGGTTGTGCCCGGCTCCGGGACCTGATGAAGCCGCTGTCGGCTGCCGTCCTGGACAACGGCGGGATGCCGCTGCTCGCCAAGGCACGGGACCGCGAGAAGTCCTGACGCGGCACACCGCTCAGTCGAGCTCCAGCACCAGTCGCAGCTAGGCGTTGATCTCGTCCAGCTCCTGGCGGCTGACGTGGCCGACGAGCTCGCCCAACCTGGTCGGGTCCACTGCAGCCGTCTGCTCGACCAGGACCTGGGTCGACTCGCTGCCGATGGTGATGGTGGGCCGGAAGTCACGCGCTGGAGCGGACTGCGACGTCGGTGCGACGAGGGTGGTCGACAGCACGAGGTCGTCGGACTGCAGCACTACCGCGTAGCGGGACCCTTGCTGCTCACTGCCGCGGGTGCCACGTGGTGCGCGGAGGCGATGGACATCACCACGCACGAAGCTCGGCCATCTCTGCGAGCACCCGCCGGCTCTCGGCCAGGTCCGTCGGATCGCTGGCCAGCGCTCGTGACTCCTCGCGCATCTTCTCCCGGCGGCGGAGCCGCACGGCGTCCACAAGTGCCTGTCGGATCGCGTCCGAGACGGTCGCCCCATCGGCGGTCAGCTCCGCCAACGCGCGGTCCGACCGCTCATCGGTCCTGAAGTTCACCACAGCCATACGACAAACGTAACACAGATTGTATGACGTTTCCGCTACGCGTCCGCCCTCAGCGGACGCGCAGGACGACCTTGCCGACGTGCTGGGAGGCCTCGACGATCCGGTGCGCCTCGGCGACCTGCTCGAGCGGGAGCACCTGGTCGACCACCGGCGTGACCTCGCCTGCCTCGACAGCTGGCCAGACCCCCGCCAGCACGGCCGCCACGATGGCGGCCTTCTGGTCCGCGGGTCGTGACCGCAGCGCCGTCGCGTGGACGGTGCCGCGCTTGGACAGCAGCTGGCCGAGGTTCAGCTCGGCGGTGACGCCGCCCTGCAAGCCGATGACGACGAGCCGGCCGCCGTCAGCCAGCGCGGTGACGTTGCGGGCGAGGTACGACGCCCCCATGTTGTCGAGGATGACGTCGGCGCCGCCGAGGCCGGCGACGACCTCAACGAAGTCCTCGTCGCGATACAGCACTGCCCGGGTCGCACCGAGGGCGAGGGCGCGTTCGGCCTTGGCCGGTGAGCCGACCGTGCAGACCACGGTGGCACCGAAGCGGGCGGCCAGCTGGATGGCATGGGTGCCGATGCCGGACGTCCCGCCATGCACGAGGAACAGCTCGCCGGGCTGCAGGGCCGCCAGCTGGAAGACGTTGGACCACACCGTGCACGCCACTTCCGGCAGCGCCGCCGCGTCGGTCAGCGACAGCCCGGCCGGGACAGGGAGCAGCTGGGCGGCGGGCACGGCGACCTGCTCGGCGTAGCCGCCGCCCGACAGCAGGGCACACACCTCGTCGCCGATCTGCCAGCCGGCCACGCCCTCGCCGAGGGCGGCGATCCGGCCGCTGCACTCCAGACCAGGAATCTCCGATGCTCCCGGCGGCGGCCGGTAGAAGCCCTGGCGCTGCAGCAGGTCGGCTCGGTTGACCGCGGTGGCGACGACCTCGACCACGACCTCACCCGGACCCGCCACGGGGTCGGCAACCTCGGCGAGCGTCAAGACCTCCGGCCCGCCGAAGGACGGGAGCGTGACCGCCTTCACGAGGTCGTCACGATGGCTGCGTCGATCGGGCCGTCGAGGTGACGTCGTTGGAGAACACGAAGCCACCCGCGGACCCGTTGCCCTTGCTGCGCTCCTTGACGCCGAGGTGCAGCGACTCGGCGTACCAGGTGGTGATCTCGCCGGTGTAGGTGATGTCGCCGGTCAGCCGCAGCGTCGTCTGCACCACCTGGCACGGCACCTTCGTCCCGCCGATCGTGACGCTCTCGGTCCGGACGACCTCCGAGGTCTGCCTGACGGTCGTCTTGCCGTCGGTGCTGGTGGCCGTCCAGGACCAGGTCTTGCCGACCGTCGCGGGCGCCGGGACCAGCAGGGCAGCGGGTTCGGGCTCGAAGGTCTTGTCGAAGGCGGCGTTGGTGAGCTGCAGCCGCACCAGGTAGCTGCCGCCTTCCCGGACCAGCACGTCCTGCTCGGTCTGCCCCTGGTCGCCCTTGAGCACCGAGTGCTGCGTGCCGGCGACCTGCGGGTCGACCGACAGCGTCGCGGTCCCGTTGACCGGCTGCGGCGCCGCGCCGAGGGTGAAGGTGCCGTTGGTGTCGTACCGGTAGTCGCCGGGCTTGGTCGCCTGCTGGGCGTCGGCCTTGCCGGCAGCAGAGGGCACGGTGGCTGCCGTCGTACGACGAGGGGCGCTGGTCGCTCCCGTGGGAGCGCTCGCACCAGTGGACCCCGTCGACCCGGTGCTGGTGCCGTCGGTCGGTGCGGACGACGCGCCACCTGCTGACGGCAGGACCGAAGCCGCCGCCGAGGGCTGGTCGCTCGCCCCGGTGGTGGGGTCGGCCGTCGGCTCGGGGTCGCCCCCGCAGGCGGTGAGGGTCAGCAGCAGGCAGGTCGAGAGGAGGGCAAGGGCGCGGCGCATGGAGTCCAGTCTGCGCTACATCGGCAGGTCGTGGACTGTCGGACGGCCGACAGCGCGGGGCGGCGGCAGGCGACAGCATCGGGCACATGTGGCTGACATGTGGCTGACGACGTGGCGTGACCTCCAGTGGCGGCTGCGCCGCTTCGTGATCGCAGGCATGGGAGCGGCGCTGGTCTTCGCCATGACGCTCGTGCTGGCCGGCCTGTCGAGCAGCTTCGAGGCGGAGGCCAGGAGGACCGTCGATCTCATCGGTGCGGATGCCTGGATCACGCCGGCGGGGGTTGATGGCGTGTTCACCACGCCGTCGGTCTTGGCGGCCTCCCGGGCGGCCGAGGTGGCCAAGGCTCCGGGAGTGCGGCGGGCCGACCCCATCGTCGTCCTGCACCACACGGTCCGGCGCGACACCGTCTTCGACGTCAACCTGATCGGCTACGTCGACGGCGGTCTCGGCCAGCCCTCGGGGGTGCGTGGCCGACTGCCGAGGACCAACGGTGAGGTCGTCGCCGACGCCAGTCTCGGGGCGCGCGTGGGCGAGCGGATCGACCTCGCGGGCAAGCCCTTCGACGTCGTCGGAACGACCCGTGGCATGACGATCAACGCCGGTCAGCCGCTGATCTTCCTGCGCCTCGCGGACGCCCAGCGGGTGCTCGTCGGTGGCGCCGACGTTGCCTCGGCCATCGTCACGCGGGGGGTCCCGGAGTCGATGCCGGAGGGACTGGCGTTCCGCTCCCGGGAGCAGACCCGGGAGAGCCTGCTGCGGCCACTCGATGGCGCCATCGCCTCCATCAAGCTGACTCAGGCGCTGCTCTGGCTGGTTGCGGCGCTGGTCGTCGGGTCGGTCGTCTACCTGTCGGCGCTGGAGCGGGCCAGGGATTTCGCGGTCTACAAGGCGACCGGCTGGTCGACCCGGGCGCTCGCCACCGGGCTTGCGCTCCAGGCCGTGCTGCTCTCGGTCGGCGCAGCGGTCGTCGGCATCGCGATGGCCCACGTGCTGGTGCCGGTGTTCCCCATCGCCTTCACGATCCCCACCAGATCGGTGCTGCTGCTACCGGTAGTCGGTGTCGTCGTCGGGTTGCTGGCCTGTGGCTCCGGGCTGCGCAGAGCCGTCGGAGTGGACCCGGCCCTGGCCTTCGGAGGCGCGGCATGACCGGGTTGCGCGTGGACGGGCTCACCGTCACCTACCGCAGCGGCGACTACGACGTCCGCCCGCTCGACGGCTTCGCCATGCAGGCCCAGGCCGCCGAGATGGTGCTGCTGCTCGGGCCGTCGGGTTGCGGGAAGACGACGCTGCTGTCGTGCCTCGCCGGCATCCTGACCCCGACCGCCGGCAGCATCCGGGTCGCCGGCACTGAGGTCGTCGGGCTCTCGGGCGCGGATCTCACTGCCTATCGTCGGCAGACCGTCGGCGTGGTGTTCCAGGCCTTCAACCTGGTCCCGTCCCTGACGGCCGTGGAGAACGTCATGGCCCCACTGCTCGCCGCGGGCATTCGTCGGGCACCCGCGCGACTGCGGGCCGCTGAGCTGCTCGACGAGGTGGACCTCGCGGAGCGGGCCAAGCACCGGCCGGGGCAGCTGTCCGGCGGTCAGCAGCAGCGGGTGGCGATCGCTCGAGCTCTCGCCCACGACCCCCCGATGCTGCTCGCCGACGAGCCGACGGCGCACCTGGACTACCTGCAGGTCGAGGGCATCCTGGCCCTGCTGCGGCGCCTCGCCACCGGTGGTCGGGTGGTCGTCGTGGCAACCCACGACGATCGGATGCTGCCCTTGGGTGACTGGGTCGTGGACCTCGCCGCTGCGCCTGGGGCGACGACCGAGCGGCAGCAGGTATCGCTCGAGTCCGGCCAGGTGCTGTTCCGGCAGGGCGAGCGCGGTCGGCTCGTCTACGTCGTGACCGCCGGTGAGATCGAGCTGGTCCGCGAGCGCAGCGACGGAGCGGAGGAGCGGCTCGGGGTCTGCAAGCCCGGCGACTACTTCGGTGAGCTCGCTCCGCTGCTGGGCTTCCCGCGGGCGGCGACCGCCCGGGCCCGGCGCGACACGACCCTCACGGCGTACGACGTCGCGGAGTTCCGGTCCCTCGTCGGTGCCGACGGCGTCGCGACCCTGCTTGGCCGTCGTCGCGGCGGCCGGCGCCCCCCGGTCCCCAGCCCCTGAGGTCGGTGGCAGGGTGAGCCGGTGAGCTTCTTCGAGCCGGTCGGGACCGTCGGGACGACGTGGCGGGCCACGTCGCACACGACCGGACCCTGGGACCCGCGCTTCCAGCACGGCGGCCCACCGAGTGCGCTGCTCGGCCGGGCGGTGGAGCGCTGCGCGCCGCGGGAGGACGTCGTGGTCGCCCGGATGACCGTCGAGATCCTCGGCGCGATCCCGGTGGGGGAGCTCGAGCTCCGCTCCCGCATCAGCCGGCCGGGCCGCAGCGTCGAGCTCGTCGAAGCCGTCCTGGCGGCCGACGGGCGGGATGTCGCGCAGGCGAAGGCGTGGCGCATCCGTCGTACGACGGGGGTGTCGGTCGCTCCTCGCGACCCAGCCCCGCCGGCACTGCCGGCCGCCGCCACTGACGCACCTGCCGTCGGCTGGGGCGAGGGCTACCTGCAGGCGATCGAGTGGCGACTGGTAGCCGGGCACTGGACCCAGCCCGGACCTGGGAGCGCGTGGACCCGGATGCGCCACCCCCTGGTGCCGGACGAGGAGCCGACCGGGCTGCAGCGGGTGCTCATCGTGGCGGACAGCGGCAACGGGCTGTCGAGCGAGCTCGACCTGCGGGAGTGGCTGTTCATCAATCCGGAGCTGACCGTCCACCTGCACCGCGAGGCGGTCGGTGAGTGGATCCTGCTCGATGCCGTCACGACCGTCGGCGACACCGGCCTGGCGACCAGCCGGTTGTCCGACCGCGACGGTCCTGTCGGGGTTGGGGCGCAGAGCCTGCTGGTCGCGCCCCGCCCGGTCACACCGAGCTGAGGACCCGCAAGCCCCACAGCGACGAGGCTACGGTCAGCACTCCGGCGACCGCCGCCACCGCCAGCGCTGCGGTGGCGCCCGAGGCCTCCACCAGGACACCGGCGAGGGCACTGCCGATCGCCGCGCCGCCGAAGATCATGCTGGTGTTCCACGCGAAGGCCTCGGTCACGGTCCCGGCGGGAGCATGGCCGCCGAGCAGCACCGAGTTGCAGGCGCTGAACGGCGCGATGGTCGAGCCGTAGAGCAGCAGTGCCACCGACAGCCACACCACGCTGCTGGTCAGGACCGGCAGTCCGGAGCCGACGGCGACGGCGGCGACGAGGAGCGGCAGCTGCCGGGCGGGTCTGGTGCGTGGGTGCACCGCTCCGTACGTGAGGCCACCCACCATCGAGCCGAAGCTCCACACCGCCAGGACCACACCGGCGATGCCAGGCCGACTGCCCTGCTCCTCGACGAACGCCGGGACGGCGACTTCGACAGCGCCGAAGCCCACCCCGATGAACAGCACCGTGAGCAGCAGGGACCGGACCACCGGAGACACCAGCGGCCCGAAGAACGACGTCGGCCGGGCCGCATGCGGCTCGACCTCCCGCAGCCTCGGCACGGCAGCCAGCCAGAGCGCCCCCACCGATCCCAAGGCAGCTGACACGAGCAGGGCGGCCGATGGACCTTGGACGGCGGTGAGCACCGCCACGAGCAGCGGGCCGACCACGAAGCAGAGCTCGACGACGACCGCCTCGAGGGCATAGGCCGTGACCAGGGCTGGTCCGCTGACCAGGCTGCCCCACAGTGCGCGCATCACCGCGCCGTGCGGCGGCACCGTGGACCCGGCTGCTACCGCGGCGGCGACCAGGAGCGGCAGGGCCGCGTCGAGGGCACACAGCACCACGAGGGCGCTGAGCGCCGCGGGGTTGAGCAGGCCGCACTGGATCAGGACCCGCCGCGGTCCCACCCGGTCCGCGGAGCGGGCGCGGCCGGGTGCGGTGACAGCGAACGACAGGGCGTACGCCGCCGTCACGGCGCCGGCCGCGGCGTACGAGCCGGTGGTGTCACGCACCAGCAGCAGGGCCGCGAGGCCGGTCATGCCGAGCGACAGCCGACCGACGACGCTGGCCGTCAGGGCCGCGGTCGCACCCGGTGGCTGCAGCACCGTCGCGTAGCGGCTCAGCAGGGTCACCGGGGCGAGGCTACGTGCGGGGGCTCCGATCGAGGCAGGGGCACGGGCAGCACGAAGCGGCGGTCCAGCACGGCCTCGAACTCGTCGGCGGGAAGCGGCGGACTGAACAGGTAGCCCTGGGCGAAGCCGCAGCCGGCCCGGACGAGGGCAGCAAGCTGTCGGTGGGTCTCCACGCCTTCGGCCACGACGTGGACCCCGAGCTCGGTGCCGAAGCGGACCAGCGCGGTGGTCAGGCGCGGGTCGGTGTCGAGGTCCCAGGTGAAGGTGCGGTCGATCTTGATGCCGCACACGGGGAACCGCTTGAGGTAGGACATCGACGAGTAGCCGGTCCCGAAGTCGTCCATCGTGATGTTGACGTCGAGGGCGGCGAGGGCGCGTAGGACGTCTTCGTGGCCGCGCCCCTCCACCGACAGAAGGGTTTCCGTCACCTCCACGATGAGGGCGTTCATCGGCAGTCCCGCCTGGCTGCACAGCCGCTGCAGCGTGCCGGCCAGCGCCGCGTCGTCGAGGTCGGCCACCGAGACGTTGAGGGCGATGCTGAACGGCCGGTCGGCGATGGCCGACCGCCATGCGACGGCCTGTCGGACGGCCGTCTCGGCGACCAGCGCATCCAGCCGACCGACGAGGCCACACCGCTCTGCGGTCGGCAGGAACACCGAGGGGGGTAGCAGCGCGCCCGTCCTGGGATCCCGGAGCCTGGCCAGTGCTTCGGCAGCCACCACCCAGCCGGTGCGCAGGTCGATGACCGGCTGATAGGCGACCACCAGCCCGCCGGTATCGAGGGCAGCCGCGTCGGCGGCAGCGCTCAGCGGTCGTGACAGGGTCGGGGGCACCGAGCCATAGTGCGTCACAACCACGGTGGTCGTTGCTGGATTGGCCGAACCTGGTGGCGGCTTGTGCGCCATGGTCCCGTTGTCCAGGTGTTTCGTCGACGTCACCGGTCGTGGCAGGGTGACGGCTCGGCACCGACCTTCGGAGGAGCGCGTGGCGCAGGGGCACCTGGACAGGTTGACGAGCGTGGACGCCGGCTTCCTGCACATGGAGGACGAGGGCGCCCACATGCACATCGGGGCGCTGGGTGTCTTCGCCGGCCCGCCGCCGACCGGTCAGCAGTTCCGTGACCACATCGCGTCCCGCCTGGACCGGCTCCCGCGCTACCGCCAGAAGCTCGCCTTCCCGCCGCTCGGCACCGGCCGGCCGCTGTGGGTCGAGGACACCGGGTTCTCCCTGGACTTCCACGTCCGCCACACCGCGTTGCCCTCGCCGGGCGGCCAGGCGGAGCTCATCACCCTGGTCAACCGGGTGGTCGCGCAGCGGCTCGACCGCACCAAGCCGCTGTGGGAGATCTGGCTGGTCGAGGGGCTAGGTGACGGCCGCTTCGCGATCGTCGCCAAGACCCATCACGCGATGATCGACGGGGTCAGCGGCGTCGACCTCCTGACCGTGCTGTTCGACCTCAGCGCAGACGTCGCCACCACCACCCCGGCTGCCTGGTCACCGCAGCCGACGCCGGGGGGCTTCGGGCTGCTGACCCGTGGGGTGCAGGGCATGGTCCGCAACCTCGGCGAGATCGGCACCCATTCGGCGACGGTGGTCACGCGACCGCGTGCCGCGGTCCGGTCGGTCGTCGGGGCCGTGTCGGCCGTCGGCGAGACGATGAAGCCGTTCGTGTCCGCCGCTCCCAAGACCCCGCTCAACCGCAAGCCGGGTCCGCACCGCTCGGTGGCCATCGTGAAGACCTCACTGGCCGACTACAAGCTGGTCAAGGCGGCCTACGGCGCGACGGTGAACGACGTCGTGCTGGCCGCCGTCGCTGGTGCGCTCGGTCGCTTCTTGGCCGACAGGGGCATGCAGACCGACGGCCTGGAACTGCGCGCCTGCGTCCCGGTGTCGCTGCGCCCGGACTCCAAGAAGGGCGCGCTCGGCAACGAGATCGCCATCATGATGGCGCCGCTCCCGGTCGGGATGACTGACCCGGTCGAGCGACTCACCGCGGTCCGCGCCGCGATGGAGAACCTCAAGTCCAGCAAGCAGGCGGAGGGCGCGAAGGTGCTGACCTCCCTGGAGAACGCGCTGCCACCCGCCGTGCTCGCCCGGGCATCGCGGCTTGGTTTCTCCAGCCGGCTCTACAACCTGCTCGTGACCAACGTCCCTGGCCCGCAGATCCCGATCTACATGCTCGGCCGGCAGCTCGAGGAGCTCTGCCCGCTGGCCTTCCTCGCGCCCGAGCACACCCTGGCAATCGGCATCATGAGCTACCACGGTCAGGTGACCTACGGCCTGATCGCTGACGCCGATGCGGTGCCTGATCTCGAGGTCCTGGCCGCCTACCTGCGCGAGGCGCTGGTCGAGCTGGTGAAGGCCTCGACTCCGAAGGCGACCGCAAGGGCCTGAGTCGTTCAGCCGATCCTGAAGGTCGCCGAGGCGGAGGAGGTGGCGTAGTAGACCAGGTCACCGGCGAACGTCGTGACCAGCGACTTCGAGCCGTTCTTCTGGGCGAGCTTCAGCGTGGCGGAGGCCACGCCCCCGGAGGTGGAAGCGCCGCTCACGACGCTCTGCGTCCCGAGTGTGAAGGTCACCACCTTGCCGGCTAGTGGCTTCCCAGCGGCGTCCTTGAGGACGGCGGTGAGGGAGACCACCTTGTTGGGGACCGATTTCAGGGCTCCCGTGTAGGTGGTCGTGGTGCCCTTGACCGACACGACGTAGCCGACGCTTGTCGATGACGACCCGTAGAGGGGATCCAGGCTCCCGTCGAAGGTCGCCGCTGCCGGTCCCGCCCCCGGAGCCCCGACCCCGAGCACCCAGCTCTTCGCTGCGACACCTCCTCCGCTAGTGAGCGCCACGCCGGCGGACGCGCCGGCGACGGCGAACTCCACGTTGCGTGCCGGTACGGGTGAGCCGAACTCGTCGGTCAGGCTCGCGGACAGGGCGGTCGCTGTGTCGTAGACGCCGCTGTGGTCGCCGGTGTAGGCCGTCGAGGTGGTGCGCTTGCGGACGGTGACGACCCGCTCGTCGGTCGTCGCAGAGCCGTCCTTGTCGGTGACCGTGAGCACCGCGTGGTACTCGCCCGGCGCGGCATAGGCGTGCACCGTAGCGGCCCCTCCCGAAGCGCTCGGTGTGCCGTCGCCGAAGCTCCACGAGTAGCCCAGCGTGCCCTGGTCGCCGCTGCCAGGATCCGTTGCCGAGCCGGCGAACGACACGCTCCGTCCCCACGCCGCTGACGTATCCGGTCCGGCGTTGGTGACCGGAGCCGCGTTGGCGACCGCCACCGAGAAGTTCCGCGTCGTCTTGTTGCCCGCGGGATCGGTGACGACCAGCTTTCCGGTGTGGTTGGACGCGCCGTTGTTGTCGGCGAACGCGTGGTTGACGGCTGGGCCGAAAGCCTGCGCACCGTCGTCGAAGGTCCACACGAAGTCCAGGCCGGCGCCGCTGGCGTCGCAGTTGTCGAAGGACCCGGCCGGGCCGGTGCCGACGGCGGTAAAGCTGAGCGGCGTTCCCTCAGGACCGGACGGGAGCGGGCCGACGGCGACCGTTGGTGCCTTGTTCTCGGCCAGCACCTGGCCGACGGTCTGGTCCCAAGGCGGTGCCGTGGACGTCAGGTCACCGGCTTCGAAGATGGTGGCCGCGGGCCCGGACAGGGTGACGTCGAAGATGCCGATGAAGACGAGGACAGGGTTGACCGACACGTTGACGTCGCCGTCACCTCCCCACTGCACATCGCTGAGCCGGTAGACGAGGTCGTCGCCGACTGGCACGGAACACGGAAGCGTCACTGCGTCCGACTGCTCGCTGTCGTCGGGCCAGGTGAGGCTCGCGCTCGTCAGCGGCGTCCCCGGAGCACTGCTCGCGGCGAGGGACCGGGTGGCGCTGTAGCCGGAGGTAGCGCGAAGCACCAGGTCGGTGACGAAGGCCAGCTTCAGTCCCAGCAGGCCGGGCAGGATCGGGATCTCCGGTGACTCGGCGATCTGGGTCACGGTCTTGTCGCCGCTGTAGGGCAGCGTGGCGTTCTGGGCGAGCAGGGTGAACTCGCCGAGCGAGATCTCCCCGGTGTCGCCGTAGACGTTGAGGCACTCCGCGGCAGGGGCGGTGTCGATGAAGGTCTCGAGCTGCGAGACGGCGGTGATGCGGGACTTGGGGCAGTTCGCCAGTGGTGCGTCGTACGCTCCCTGGAACTGCACGAACGGCTCGGTGGTCACGGTGACCTCGTTGCCGGCGCTGTCCGTGGCGAGGAACGTGGTGGTGAACGTCGACGTCGCGTCCTGGCGGTAGGTGTCGGGACGCTCGAGCGTCAGGTTCGCAGTGGCGGCGCGTACCACCGTGGTGCGGATGCCGACGTTCAGGTGCCCCCAGAACGTGCCCGGGAAGTTGTCCGGGAAGCACGCGGTCGGGTCGTCCGAGGCGATCGCGAACTCACCCTGGTCGCAGCCGTCGATGTAGAGCAGACCGCTGTCGTACAGGGTGCGATCCTGTGATGTGGACCCGGTGAAGGTGAACGTCGTCGAGCTCGTTGCCGCTGCTGCGGGCTGAGCCAGGACGGCCGTGCCGGCGGTGAGGAGCGCCGCGGCGGCGAAGGTGGATAGGACTTTGCGCGACCGAGATCGCATGGTTCCCCCTGGGAAGCTCGACGTCGCGGTCAAACTAGAGAGCCCGAGCTCCGAGCGCATGGCACCAATAGGCCGTTCTCCAGCGGCGGCGCTCCCGTCGCAGTGCGTCACGCCGGAGCGTGCGTACCGTGAGCCAATATCGTCGAAGGTGTGTCAGAGGGGTTTGCTGGCGGTCGTGTCCATCGTGACCATGCCCTCCGCGGTCAGGTATTTCCCTTGTCGTGGATAGCGTGGTGATCTGATCCCTACGCAGACCACAGGAGGCGGCCCGCATGACGCTGTTCGTGCTCGGCGGTGCGCAGACCGACTTCGCCCGCAACTTCGCCCGCGAGGGCCTCGACGTCAGTGACCTGGTGGCCGACGTGGTGCGGGACACCTTGCTGGATGCCGAGGTCGAGGCCGGCGAGGTCGAGACGATCCACGTCGGCAATGCCTTCGGCATGTTGTTCAACGGCCAGGGTCACCTCGGCGGGATGCCGGCCACGGTGGAGCCGGCGCTGTGGGGCGTGCCCGCGATGCGGCACGAAGGTGCGTGCGCCTCAGGCAGTCTTGCGATCCTCGCGGCCGGCGCGGAGATCGAGGCCGGGCGCTACGACGTCGCGCTGGTCCTCGGTGTGGAGCAGGAGAAGAACGTCCCGGGTGACCAGGCCGCTCGGATTCTCGGGGCGGCCGCCTGGCACGGCCGGGAGGACACCGACGCGCCCTACGTCTGGCCCCGGCAGTTCGACCGGCTCGCCGACGAGTACGACCGTCGCTATGGGCTCGACCACCAGCACCTGGCCGGCATCGCGGAGCTCAACTACCGCAACGCCCGCAGCAACCCCTCTGCGCAGACCCGCAGCTGGGACGTTGCCGACTACGGCGCGGACGACGCGGCCAACCCGGTGGTCAGCGGCCGCATTCGTCGTACCGACTGCTCGCAGGTGACCGACGGCGGAGCCGGGGTCGTGCTGGCTGGCCGGGCTTTTGCCGAGGCCTGGGCGGCGCGACACGGCCGGTCACTGGACGACGTTGCCCGCATCAGCGGCTGGGGGCACCGGACGGTGGGGCTGCCCTACGCGCCGAAGGTCGCGCGGTCCGAGGGTTCGCCCTACGTCATGCCACACGTACGACAGACCATCACCGAGGCCTTCGACCGAGCGGCCCTGCCCGACGTCTTCGCCCTCGACGGCATCGAGACGCACGACTGCTTCACGCCGAGCGAGTACCTCGCGATCGACCACTTCGGGATCACCCAGCCGGGCGAGAGCTGGAAGGCTGTGGAGGCCGGCGTCCTCGAGAAGGACGGGTCGATGCCGGTCAACCCGAGCGGTGGGCTGATCGGTGGTGGCCATCCCGTTGGCGCGACCGGGGTTCGGATGGTCGTCGACGCCGCCAAGCAGGTGACCGGGCGCGCCGGCGACTGCCAGGTCGAGGGCGCCCGCACCTTCGGGACGTTGAACATCGGTGGCTCGACCACGACCACCGTCAGCTTCGTGATCGGGGTTGCTTCATGACGGCCGTCAAGGTCTCCGCGCCGCTGTCAACACTGCCCGAGGGTGACGACCACCCGTACCGGTCCGGTGCCTGGCAGCCGAACCTCACGGAGTGGGACGCCACCGACCTCGAGGTCGTGCACGGCGCCATCCCGCTCGATCTCGACGGCATCTACCTGCGCAACACCGAGAACCCGGTGCACCCCTCGATCGGGACCTACCACCCGTTCGACGGCGACGGCATGATCCACCAGCTGCACCTGTCCGAAGGCCGGGCGTCCTACCGCAATCGCTTCGTGCGGACGACCGGTTTCCTCGCCGAGCAGGAGGCCGGGCAGGCGCTGTGGACCGGCATGCTCGACATGCCGGCGAACTCATTGCGGCCCGACGGCTGGGGCGCCCGCACCCGGATGAAGGACGCCTCGTCGACCGACGTCGTCGTGCACAACGGGCAGGCCATCAGCAGCTTCTGGATGTGCGGCGAGCTCTACGCGATGGACCCGCTCACCCTCGAGCCGAAGGGCACCCTGCCGTGGGTCCCCGCGGAGGGCATCAGCGCCCACACCAAGGTCGACGAGCGCTCCGGCGAGATGCTGGTCTTCAACTACTCCAAGCAGGCGCCGTACATGCACTACGGCGTGGTCAGCCCGGCCGGCGAGCTCGTCCACTGGATCGACGTGCCGCTGCCAGGGCCACGACTGCCGCACGACATGGCGTTCACCGAGCGCTACTCGATCCTCAACGACCATCCGCTGTTCTGGGACCCGGAGCTGCTGAAGTCCGATGTCCACTTCCCCCGGTTCTTCCGGGACCTGCCGATGCGGCTCGCCGTCGTGCCGCGCTTCGGCCGGACGGAGGACATCCAGTGGTTCGAGTGCGAGCCGACCTACGTCCTGCACTGGATCAACGCCTACGAGGAGGGCGACGAGATCGTGCTCGACGGCTTCTTCCAGGGCAACCCGGCGCCGCGTCGCCAGGCCAATGACAGCGAGTGGAAGGCCTTCTACCGCCACATCGACCTCAACCAGCTCGAGGTCCGGCCGCGGCGCTACCGGCTGAACCTCGTCACGGGTTCGGTGAAGGAGGAGGACCTCTCGGACCGCGTCATGGAGTTCGGAATGATCAACGGTCAGTACGGCGGGCAGCCGTACCGCTACACCTACAACGCGACCGGCGTGCCGGGCATGTTCGCCTTCGACGGCGTCGTCAAGCAGGACGTGGTGGCGGGCACCGAGCAGCGCTGGGCGTTTGGTGACGGCGTCTTCGGCAGCGAGACACCGTTTGCGCCGCGGCTGGGTGCGACGGCGGAGGACGACGGCTACCTCGTGACGTTCCTGTCCGACGTCAACGCCGACACCTCGGAGGCGGTCATCCTGGCTGCGCAGGACCTCGCCGCCGGCCCGATCTGCCGAATCCGGCTGCCCGAGCGGATCTCGAGCGGCACCCACTCCTACTGGGCCCCCGCCGGCACCTTCTGACAGCGGCTACCAGTGGACGCCTTTGAGGATGTGGGCCAGGGCGAGCTGTTCGCCTGACAGGCGCGGGTTCTCGGGTGCCTCGCCGTCGGGAGTCGTGTCAGCTGCCTTGTCGTCGGTCTTGTCGCCGCCCTTGGCGGCGATCGAGTCCGGGAAGGCCTTGTACGCCAGGTGCAGCACCTGGTCGACGAACTTCGGGGCGACCGCGTAGAGCACCTCGGCGGTGGTACCGAGGCTGGTGTTGATGCTCTTGGGCTTGGACCGGATGGCCTCGCAGACCATCGCCCCCGCCTCGGCAGGCGTGATGGCCGGGAAGGCGTCGTACATCTTGGTGGGGGCGATCATCGGGGTCCGGACCAGTGGCATGTGGATGGTCGTGAAGGTGACGCCCCGGCCGAGAGTCTCGGCGGCGGCGATGCGCGAGTAGGCGTCGAGGGCGGCCTTCGAGGCGACGTACGCCGAGAAGCGCGGCGCACCGGTCTGCACCCCGATCGACGACACGTTGACGATGTGCCCAGACTTCTGCTTCGTCATGGCGGGCAGCAGCCCGGTGATGAGCCGCACCGCGCCGAAGTAGTTGAGCTGCATCGTGCGTTCGAGGTCGTGGAAGCGGTCGTACGACAGCTTGATGCTGCGCCGGATCGAACGGCCCGCGTTGTTGACCAGCACGTCTACGCCGCCGTGGGCGGCGAGCACGTCCTTGACCAGGGTGTCGATGGCCGCGAGGTCCGACAGGTCGCAGGTGTGGACGTGGCAGGTGCCGCCAGCGTCTTCGATCTCCTGCTGGACCTCGAGCAGCTTGTCCAGTGAGCGCGCCACGATGATCGGAATCCCGCCGGCGGCCGCGACCTGCTTGGCCGCAGCAGCCCCGATGCCAGACGAGCCACCCGTGATGAGGACCCGCTTGCCCGTAACGGCGGCGGCCAGCGACCGGTCCTTGTGGAGGTCGGGGTCGAGGTGCCGCTCCCAGTGGTCCCACAGCCGCCAGGCGTAGGTGTCGAGGGCCGGCACCGCGATTCCCGAGCCCTTGAGGGCCCGCTCGGTGTCGCGGGTGTCGAACTGCGGGATCAGCGCCATGTGCCCGACGACCTCGTCGGGGATGCCGAGGTCGGCCAGGAACGACTTGCGGGCCTCGGCGAGCTGCGGCAGCTTCATGAGCATCGACAGCGCGCCCTTGGGGAGCAGGTCGAGCAGGCCCTTGTCGACCCGGATGGCGAGCCGCGGCGCATGGGCGGCGCTGGCGAAGGCGTTGAGGACGTCGCCGACCCGCATGCCCTTCGGGTCGGTGAGGTGGAAGGCCTGGCCATCGAGATCGGGCTGGTGCGCGATGTGGTCGAGGGCGTCGGCGACGAAGTCGACCGGGACGACGTTGGTGAAACCGAACTCCGGCCCGATCAGCGGCACCCACTCCGGCAGCAGGTGCCGGACCTTCTTGATGGCCGTGAAGAAGTAGTAGGGGCCGTCGATCTTGTCCATCTCGCCGGTCTGGCTGTCGCCGACCACGACAGCGGGCCGGTAGACCCGCCACGGCACGGTGGCCTCGCGCCGGACGACGGCCTCGGACTCGTACTTGGTCCGGTGGTACGCCGACGGCAGCCGCTGTCCTTCGTCGAAGTGGTCCTCGCGGAACAGCCCCTTGTGCTCGCCGGCGACGGCGATCGAGGACACGTGGTGGAGGGTCGCCCCGACGGCGTTGGCGAGCTCGACGGCATGGCGGGTGCCAGCCACGTTGGTGCGCTCGTTGTCGTCGGCGCTCGCCGTCATGTCGTACAGGGCGGCGAGGTGGAAGAAGTGCTTGACGCCGACGAGCGCGGCGGGGTCCACCCCGAGGCTGGGCTCGCCGAGGTCCCCGACGACCGCCTTGACCCGTGGGTCGGCGAACAGGGCCGCGACCTTGTCGACCGACTGCGGTCGAACGAGGACATGGACGTCGCCCTCGCGCTCGAGCAGCCGCACGACGAGTCGCTTGCCGATGAATCCGGTCGCGCCGGTCACGAAGTACGTCACGGGTGCCACTCCACTCGTCGCTGAAGGGGCATTCCTACACCCGCGAGGCTCCTCCGAGCAGGGCGTCCAGGGCCCGGGAGGTGCCGGGGTTGTGCGCAAACAGCTCCGCCACTGACGGCATCGGCGGCGGCAACCGCTCGACGGCGTCCTCATCGGCGACCACAGCGGCGGCCTGGATGGTGGCCGCGACGACGGCGTCGGCGATCAGCTGTCGGCGGGCGTCCTGCGCCAGGGCGCGCGCGATCCGGTCGGCCAGCAGGGCGTCGTAGAGGGGGGTGTCGCTCACCTGTCCCATCCAACCTGATGGGCAGTCGGGGGCGGGATGTCCGGTGTCATCGGGTAGGCGTTCGGCGGCGTACGGTGACAAAGTCGGGCGCTGGGCGGCGCCGCGGGTGCCGGGATCCGAGGGGGGGCCGTGCCGGAGTTCGCACCGGATCCACGAGAGGTCCCTGGGGCCTTGGGCGTGACGGAGAGCGCGACCTGCGCGGTGGATGCGGCGGGGGTGATCGTCGCCGTCAACGCAGCGTGGGAGGCGTTCCAGGCGGCCAACGGCGGGGTCCCCATCGCGTGCGGCGTCGGCGTCAACTACCTCGCCGTGTGCGAGCAGGCGGTCGGCGACCGACGTGCCGGCTCCGCACAGGTCGCGGACGGGCTGCGGATGGTCCTCAGCGGGACAGCCACGCGCTTCGAACGGGTCTACCCCTGCCACGCA
The DNA here is from genome assembly GCA_046713755.1 of Mycobacteriales bacterium. Classification (GTDB taxonomy): domain Bacteria; phylum Actinomycetota; class Actinomycetes; order Mycobacteriales; family SCTD01; genus JAUYQP01. Next base: position 8,243 of record JBKKBU010000150.1, on the reverse strand, counting down.
CCGGACCTGGAGCGGTGGTTCATCGTCCGCGTGTTGGCGCAGCCAGACGGCTCAGGGGCTGTGGTCAGTCATCACGACGTCACGGACATCAAGCTCGAGGAACGCGCGGTGTCCGGTCAGACGATGCTCGACGCGGTGACCGGCTTGCCGAACCGGGCCCTGCTCGTCGACCGCCTCGAGCAGGCGCTGGCGCAGGCCCATCGCTCACGCCAGCTGGTGGCCGTGGGCTTCCTGGACCTCGACGGCTTCCACGACGTCAACGCGAGCTGGGGTCGGGCAGCCGGGGACGAGCTGCTCAACGAGGTGGCGGCGCGCCTCGGTCTGCGGCTGCGAGACGGCGACACGCTGGCTCGCTTGGACGACGACAAGTTTGTCGTCGTGTGGTGTGACCTGACGGACGCAGCAGGTGCGCATGAGCTCAGTGGGCTCCTGACGCATGCCTTCGACGCTCCCTTCCTGCTGGCCGGGACCGCCGTGGCGGTGACCGCCAGCATCGGCATCAGTGTCGACCCGTGGGCTCAGACCCCTGACGACCTGCTGCTCGCCGCCGAGGCGGCGATGTACGACGCGAAGCGAAGGGGCCCGGGGCAGCTGCAGGTGGTGACCCAGGGACCGCCCAGCGGTGATGTCGAACGGATCCGCAGCGAGGCGAGCCTGCGCGAGGCGATGTATCGCAATGAGTTGGTGGTCCACTACCAGCCGGTAGTGGACCTGACCGGTGGCGACGTCGTCGGGGTCGAGGCCCTGGTGCGTTGGGAGCACCCCACGGACGGCCTGCTCGCCCCGGACTTGTTCATCCCCGTCGCGGAGAGCAGTGGCCTCATCGTCTCGTTGGGGGCGTGGGTCCTCGAGGTGGCCTGCGCGCAGGCGGTGGCCTGGCGGGCCGCCGGCCTGCGCCTCGACATAGCAGTCAACCTGTCCACCAGACAGGTTGCCCACCCCGACCTCGTCCGGAGCGTGGTGCGGGTGCTACGGGAGACGTCCTTGGATCCGCAGCACCTCGTCCTGGAGGTGACGGAGTCGGCTGTGATGGAGGACGCCGAGGCCGCCGTCGCGGTCCTCGGCCGGATCGCCGGGCTGGGCGTCTCGCTGTCGATCGATGACTTCGGCACCGGTTACAGCTCGCTGGTCTACCTCAAGCGGTATCCGATCCGGGCGCTGAAGATCGACCGTTCCTTCATCGCCGGGATGGGTCAGAGCGACGAGGACGACGCCATCGTGGCGAGCGTCATCGGGCTCGCCAGGGCTGTCGGTGGCTCGTGTGTCGCCGAGGGAGTCGAGACCGTCGAGCAGTTCGCCGCTCTCCGCGCCCTCGGGTGCGGCTACGGACAGGGTTGGCTTTTCGGTCGTGCCGTGCCGGCGGCCGAGCTGCCTGCCCTGGTGCAGCAGTGCGAGCGGGAGCTGGCCGCTCGACTGCTGACCATGCCGCTGGTCGCCGATCAGCGGGATCAGGCTGGTGAGCGGCGGGACCTGGCGGCCGAGCAGCGAGACCAGGCCGCCGACGAGCGGGACCAGGTCGGTGACCAGCGGGACCAGGTCGGCGACCAGCGGGACGAGGTCGGCGACCAGCGGGACCAGGCCGGCGACCAGCGGGACCAGGCCGGCGACCAGCGGGACCAGGCCGGTGAACGGCGCGACCTGGCTGGTGATGTCCGCGACCTGGCCGCTGACCAGCGCGACGTGATCGGGGAGCAGCGTGACCTGGCTGGTGACGCGCGCGACCTGGCTGCGGATCAGCGCGATGAGGTCGGTGGCCGGCGTGACCTGGCCGGGGATGTCCGCGACCTGGCTGCTGACCAGCGCGACGAGGTCGGCGAGCGACGCGACCTGGCTGGTGATGTCCGCGACCTGGCTGCGGAGCAGCGTGACCTGACTGCGGAGCAGCGGGACCTGGCCGCGGAGCAGCGGGACCTGGCGGCCGACCGGCGCGATCAGTCTGCCGAGCACAAGGAGGTGGGGGCAGCTGCGGGCGCGCCGATTGCGGGTCACGGCCAGGCAGCGATGGCGAGGCAGGAGGCAGCCTCGGACCGGACCCGAGCCCTGCTGGATAGACAGGCGGGGGCCGGCGAGCGGATCCTTGCCGAGCAGGACCGCGGCAGGGCGTTGGCCGATCGTGGTGCGGGTGCCGAGGAGCGGACCCTGGCCGAGCAGGATCGGGGCACCGCGTTGGCCGATCGTGGGGCGGGTGCCGAGGAGCGGACCCTGGCCGAGCACGACCGGGACACCGCGTTGGCCGATCGTGGTGCGGGAGCCAGTGAGCGGACCCAGGCCGAGCACGACCGGGACACCGCGTTGGCCGACCGAGGCGCGTCAGCGACCGAGCGCGACGCCGCTTCCCTGGACGCCCTCACCGGTGTGTATACGCGTGGCTCAGGGTTCGGCGAGCTCGAGCGCGAGATCGCCCGGGCCCGGCGGACCGGCCAGCCGCTCGTCGTTGCCTTCGTCGACGTCGATCGCCTGAAGGCCACCAACGACACGCGCGGTCACGCTGCCGGCGACCGGATGCTCGTCGGGATCGCCAAGACGTTGGCAGAGAGCCTGCGCTCCTACGACTTGGTCATGCGCTACGGGGGAGACGAGTTCGTCTGCGCGCTCCCCGGACTGACCCTCGCCGATGCGCAGACGCGGCTGCTGTCGGTCCACGAGGCTCTTGCGGAGAGCGCCGAGCGCGGGTCGATCACGGTGGGGTTCGCCGAGCTGTTGCCATCGGACACCCTGGCAGACCTGGTGGGGCGCGCCGACGCCGCGCTCTACCAACAGCGCCGGGAGCAACGTCGCCTTCCTCCGTGATCTGAAGTGACATGCTCGACCGCATGGCGGCTGTCATCGAGGTGCAGGGGCTCCGCAAGTCCTACCGCCGGCTGCGACGACCGACCCAGCACGCCGTCGACGGTCTGGACCTGACGGTCGACGAGGGTGGCGTCTTCGGCTTCCTCGGCCCCAACGGGTCAGGAAAGACCACGACCATCCGACTGCTGCTCGGCCTGGTGCGGCCCGACGGTGGAGAGATGCGGCTGCTCGGCGCGCCGGTGCCGCGCCGGTTGCCCACGGTCATTGCCGAGGTCGGTGCCCTCGTGGAGGCGCCGGTCTTCTTCCCAGGTCTGTCCGGTCGCCGCAACCTGCAGCTGTTGGCCGGCATCGCTGGGCTACCCGACACCCGGGTCGAGGAGGCGCTCGAGCTCGTCGGGCTGCGCGACCGCGGCCGGGATCGGGTCAAGGGCTACTCGCTGGGCATGCGGCAGCGGCTGGGGATCGCGGCGGCGTTGCTCAAGCAGCCGCGACTGCTCATCCTCGACGAGCCGAGCAACGGCTTGGACCCGGCCGGTATCCGCGAGATCCGGGTGCTGCTGCAGCGGCTCGGATCAGCGGGCACGACCGTGTTCGTCTCCTCCCACCTGCTGGCTGAGGTGGAGCAGGTGTGCGATCGGGTGGCCATCATCAATCGGGGGCGGCTCGTCACGACAGGGACAGTGCGGGACGTCGTCGAGAGCACGAAGGCCGCCACTGCGGATGTGCTGGTGCGAGTCGCCGATCTGCCTGCTGCCGACGCGGTCCTGCGGGCCGCCGGACTGATGGTGCAGGCAGCCGGGGACCACATGGTTGTCAAGGGAGTCGGCGATCCTGCCCACATCACCCGGCTGCTGGCGGACGGCGGTCACTGGGTGAGCGAGCTGACGCCCGTGGCCGCCGACCTCGAGTCGGTCTTCCTCGAGCTCACCGAGGGGTCGAAGCCATGAGCCGCCTCGTCCGAGTCGAGGTCCTTCGGCTCACCAGTCGTCGGCTCGTCCGAGTGGTGGCCGGGCTGGTTCTCGCCCTCGTCGCGGTCATCGTGGTCGTCGACGCCCTGCAGCACACCAAGGACAACGCCGCTGCGGTGAGCCGCTACAACGAGCAACGCCTCGCCGGCTACGACGAGGTGCGCGCCAACTTCGAGCGGGAAAAGGCCGGCGGCGGGATCCCGAAGGACGCCGGGTTCCCCAGTCGCGCCGAGGCGGCCGCGGACCCCGGTCAGTGCTTCCCGGCGGCGGGCTCGTCCTTCGACTGCAGTCCGCCTCGAGGTCCCTATCTGGTGACTCGGCAACTACCGGACTTCGGCAAGGGCGTCGGTGTCATCTGCGCGATCGTCGCCTTCCTCGTGGGGGCCAGCGCCGCGGGTGCCGAATGGGCGGCCGGCACGATGCAGTCCTTGCTGTACTGGGAGCCGCGGCGGGTCCGGGTCGTGCTCGGCAAGGTCCTGGGGTTGATCATCGTGATCGCCGGGCTGGTGATCGCCGCCGAGGTGCTGTTCACGGCAGCGGCGCTGGTGGCCGGGGCAACCCGCGGCTCGACGGCCGGGCTGACGGGAGGGTTCTGGACCAGCCATGCACTCCTCGTGCTCAGAGCGATCGGCTTGGCCGGCTTCGCCGGCGTACTCGGCTTCTCCATCGCTTTCGGGAGCCGGGTCACGGCGGCAGCGGTTGGCGCCGGCTTCATCTACTTCGCGGTGCTGGAGCAGTTGCTCATCGCCTGGAAGCTGTGGCTGGCCGAGTACCTCATCGGCCCGCTCCTGGCGGCCTGGTTCGCCTGGGGCATTGACTCGGGCGACGGCCGCGGTCAGGTCGCGATCTCAGGGTCTCGGGCCGGTATCACCCTGGCCCTGTACGCCGTCGCGATGCTGACGGCCGCCACCCTGTGGTTCCGACAGCGCGACGTCACGTAGTCCACCGACGGGACGCAGGAGGGCACCGATCGCGACGGCGCCCGCGACGGCGCTGAGTCCCTGGAGGTCGATGACAACGGCCCACACCCCCGAGAGCTGTGGCACGTGTCGCAGCGCCATGGCACCCAGGGCGGGCGGGCTGAGGATCAGCAGCGCCCACCAGGTGGCCGCGAGCCGGTGGCGGCCGGCCGCGACCAGCGCCGCGATGGGAAGGGTGAGCCATACCAGGTGGTGGACCCAGGAGATCGGGGACACCGCAAGGGACAGGCAGGCAAGAACCGCTACGGCACCGAGCCGGTTGCCGGCGCGTTCGAGCACCCTGGCTTGGCGCGTTGCCACGACAACAAGGACGACCGCCGCGGCCAACCACAGGGCGGTGACGGCCGTTGCTGACAACGGCGTGCGCAGCAGCATGCCGCGCACGCTCTGGTTGCCGGGGATGTCGTTGGCACCGAAGCGGGTGCTGTCGAAGGCAGCGCTGGTGACGTAGTCACCGGTGCTCGGGGACAGCAGCACGAGTCCCAAAAGGGTCAGTCCAGCCGCCCACAGGCAGGTGTCGCGGAGCCGCCCGCGTTGCCCCGAGACCAGGAGCCAGGGCAGGTAGACCGCTGGCGTCAGCTTCACTGCGATCGCGGCGCCCACGCCCAGACCCGGCAGGCGCCCGTGCCGCCGGAGCAGGTCCCAGGACACGGCCAGTACGAGGAACAGCCCGACCTGGCCGAAGCGCACGTGACTGCGCGCCGGGGATGTCACCAGCAGTGCAGCGACGGTGAGAGGCAACCCCAGGTGTACGACGACCGGCCGCAGCGCTACGCGCGCGACACCCACGGCGGCGGCCAGGGTGAGTGCTGTCCAACCGATCTGGACGACCAGCAGGGGCATTCGCGCCATCGGCTGAGCCAGCAGTGCCGCGAAGGGGGGATAGGTGAACGGCAGGCCGAAGGGGGTCCGGTAGCCGTAGACGTCGCTGCCTGCGCCGGCGGTCTCGGCTGCACCGCGATAGACGAGCAGGTCGCCCAGCCGGTGCTGCGCGTCGGGGACGAACGCCGGCACCACGGCGACCGCCGCAGCCACGAGCGCGATCGACCAGCCGGCACCGCCGTGCCACCACGGAGCCGGCGGCTGCTCGAGGGCTGCCGGCACTTCCCGGCTCTGGTCGGGCTCGACCGCCTTCACCCGGTGCAGCGCGACGCAGGCCGCCGCGAGGAGGAGCGCGCCGAACAGCAGGCCGAGCAGCACGTCGCCGACGCTGTGGACGCCCAGCGTCACGCGGGTCGTAGCGACCACGGCCGGGACGACAACGACGGCGACTCGGCTCGCCGTCCGAAGCCGGGTCCCGGCCAGCTGACGGGCAAGTAGGCCCCAGCCCAGGACGGCCGCCGAGGCATGTCCCGACGAGACCGACAGCTCGAGCGCCGACCGGGTCTCGAGCCCACCAGTGGTGAAAGGCGCGAAGAAGAGGGCCTCGAGGACCTGCCCGGCCGCGAGGACGGCGACTGGCAGCCAGCTCGCCGCCTGCCGGCGGTGCCCCGCGGTCGTCAACCAGCACGCGGCTGCCAGGAGGGCGTAGAGCAACGGCCCAGCCCCGAGCTCGGTGAGGATCCGAGCCACCCACTCTGCATCGCCGGTCGCACCCACGTGGACATCATGCCTCCGGACACGTGCGCCACCGCGCCTGTCCCGACGCGTAGTCTCGAGGCCTTGGAGGGCTCGCCTAGTGGTCGATGGCGGCGGTCTTGAAAACCGCTAGGGGTGCAAGCTCCTCAAGGGTTCGAATCCCTTGCCCTCCGCGCATCCATTACCGAATTGATCATTCGCGAAATCGGGGTGGTCGTGTCATGGTTAACGTCTCCTAGCTCTGCTGCGAATATCGGGGGTGCCGGCATGTCCACCAGTGAGATCTACGTCGTCGAGACCAGCGATGGCGACGTGCTGCTCGGCCAGCTGGCCTTTGGGCCCGGCACCGTTGCGGTCATGACCGGTTCGGCGGGACGACCTACGGTGCTGGACCAGGACGACGTGGAGAGCATCGTCCCCGCCGCCCTGCACCCGGACGTCGAGGACCTCGTCAGCGGATAAGAGTGCCCATGTCCAGGGGGAGCGCGATGCCCGTGACGTTGCAGGCCTCGTCAGAGCACAGCCACGCCACCGCCGCCGCGATGTCCTCGGCCTTGGTGTAGCTCGCGGGCAGGGCGTTCATGAAGATGGGCCCGAGGGTCTGTGCGTCCTCGATGACGAGCGGGAAGAGCTCCGGCGTCGTCATGCCGGTCGGCACCGACGCAGGGTGGATGGTGTTGACCCGAATCCGGTGCTGAGCCACCTCGTTCGCGACCGTGCGGGCCAGACCCGTAATGGCGTGCTTGCTCGCGACGTAATCGCCGAGGAACGGCAGCCCGCGTAGCCCCGCGACACTCGAGACCACGACGACGGCCCCACCGCGGCCCTGCTCGATCAGCACCGGAATGGTGGCCTTGAGGGTGTGGAACGTCCCGTCGAGATTGACGCCAATCACCTCGCGCCACTGCTCGAGGCTGATGTCCACGAACCGGGAGCCCACGCAGATGCCAGCGTTGGCGATGACGACGTCGATGCCGCCGAGGGCCTCGACGGTGGTGGCTACCGCAGCGTGCATGCCACTGAAGTCGCGGGTGTCCACGACGAAGGGCACTGCCTTGCGCCCCTCGGCCTCGACCAGAGCGACGGTCTCCATGAGGTCGGCCTCGGTCGGCCCGTCGTAGCCCGTCGAGGCGAATGAGCTGCAGATGTCGAGCACGGCGACATCTGCGCCCTCCTGGGCCAGTCGGACGGCGTGCGCCCGCCCCTGCCCCCGGGCCGCCCCCGTGATGAAGGCGGTCTTCCCCACGTAGCGCTGCGGCATCGTCGTCACGTCCGAACTGTAACGCGTTCTAGTTGGTGCGACGAAGATCGCGCAGACCGGGAGGATTCGGACAGGTCGGTGTCGAAGCACGTCTGCAACACACCCAGCGGAGGTCCTCGTGCGCCCGTCACTGCTCCTGCCCCTCGCCCTGCTGGGCGCCGCGCTCGCCGTGCCCAGCCCCTCCCACGCCGCACCGCTGGCCTTCACGACGATCCCCCTGGAGTTCCAGGTCAAGGTCGGCCCGACCGACGGCGTCACCTGCACCGTCGTCGGCGACCTGCGGATCCCGGCCGGTGTCACGGCATCGAACCCGGCGCCCGGAGCGGTCCTGTCGACCAACGGCTTCGGCGGCAACAAGAGCGGCGCCGGCCCCAACGGCAACGGCTCCTACGCCGCGCGCTTCGCGGAGGAGGGCTACGTCACGCTGTCGTACTCCGGTCTCGGCTTCGGTGGCAGTGGCTGCAACATCTACGTCGACGACCCCGCGTACGACGGCAAGGCCGGCTCCCAGCTCGTGCAGTTCCTTGGCGGGCGGCCCGGTCTCGCGACCAAGGACGGCCAACCCTTCGACATCGCCGGCCTGGTCCGCAAGGACGCCAAGGGCTCGGACGGCCAGGCCCACCAGTTCGACCCGCGGGTGGCGATGATCGGTGGCAGCTACGGCGG
>JBKKBU010000149.1:0-4430 GCA_046713755.1 Mycobacteriales bacterium | reverse complement strand
GCGGCGCGAAGACCCTCGGCGTGCGGATGGACCGGCACTGCAGCAACGCCGAGCGGGTCGTGGACCTGCTGCTGTCCCACGAGGCGGTCGCGACCGTCCTCTACCCCGGCCTGCCGGAGCACCCCGGTCACGACATCGCGGCCAAGCAGATGCGGGCGTACGGCGGGATGGTGTCGTTCACCCTGCGGGGCGGCGAGCCGGCGGCGCTGGACGTCTGCCGGCGTACCAAGGTCTTCACCCTGGGGGAGTCGCTCGGCGGGGTCGAGTCGCTCATCGAGCACCCGGGCCGGATGACGCACGCCTCGGTGGCGGGATCGCAGCTCGAGGTTCCCTCCGACCTGGTGCGGCTGTCGGTGGGCATCGAGACCGTAGACGACCTGCTCGAGGACCTGCGGCAGGCGCTCGCCGGGCTGTGACGGCTGAAGTCGGGTTCGTCCGGACTTGACCTCGGGCTTCCGACTGCCGAACCTCTAGAGGTGACCCTGACCCGCACGCCGCGCTGGCTCGTCGAGGCGACCGCCTGGGCGGCAGCTGCGGTGCTGGCCGCCGGTGTCGCGGTCGTGGCGCTCGAGGTCGTCAAGTCGCCGGCTGCCGTCGCGAGCAACGTGGCCCCGCCGGTCCTGGTCCCCACGGCGGCTCCCACGCCGGCGCCGGTGAAGCCCCCGGTCAAGAAGGCGGCGCCCCCGAAGCGGGCTGCCCGGCCGCTGGCCCCGGCCCTCGGACCGCCGCCCGGTCCGCAGTTCGACCCGGCGCCCACCACCTTTGCGGCCCCGCAGGACCGCTACGCGTTCCTGGCAGGCGTCACCAACTACCGCTCGCCGACCAAGGACACCATCGGGTCGGCGAACGACGTCCGCTACATCTCGACCTACTTGCAGTCGCAGGGCTGGCCGCGGGAGAACATCCGCGTGCTCACCGACGCTCAGGTAACCGGCGCGGCACTGCGGGACGGGATGCGTTGGCTCGCGGCCAAGTCCGAGGCCGGCCGGACGTTCTCGTTCTTCCACTACTCCGGGCACGTGAAGCAGTTCGGCGGCGGCACCGAGGCGCTGTGGCCGATCGACCGCGCCTGGGTCCGGGACGGCGACGTCACGGCGCTGCTGCGCCAGGTGAAGGGCAAGGCGTGGTTCGACATCGCCGGCTGTGAGGCGGCGTCGTTCCTGCCCGGGCTGCCGAGCAAGGACGTGCTGTTCTCCGGGAGCTCCAAGGCCAGCGAGAAGTCCTACGAGTACCCACCGTGGCGCATGTCGGTGTGGTCCGGGCTGCTGTTCGACTTGTCGATGCGGCAAGGGGCGGCGGACGCGAACAAGAACAAGATCGTGACCATCGGCGAGGCGCTGCGCTACTCGACCTACTACGCCCAGTCGATCACGCTCGGGCAGCGCCCGTACGGGCGGCAGACGCCGCAGACCGCCGGCGACCCGATCCGCGGCTGGACGCTGGCCAACCCCCCTGCCTGAGGGTGTCACTGGACCTTGATCGGGTACCTGCATAGACATCACGCGGTGATGGCGGTCACACTGTGTGAGTCGCGTTGCAGATTCGTGGCTCTGACCAGCAGGAATCCGGCGATCGGTGACGAACAGAATGGTGTTCGGGTGACCCGCGTCACCCCGTCGAGGAGGCAGTTGTGAGCAAGACCGTGCGGGTGTTGGGGACGATCGCGCTCGCGTGCGGAGCGTTGCCGTTGGTCGGTGTCGCCCCGGCGTTCGCCGACACCGCCGCGTACCCGGCGAGCTCGCAGGGCTACTTCAACGCGTCGGGCATCGTCACTCCGAACGGCGTCCCGCAGCCAATCCCGAATGCTCCGGCAGCGGCTGACGGCGTCGCGGTCGGCAACCTGGCGGTGGCGGCCAAGGCCGGCGGCGAGGACAAGGTCTCGGCACTGCTGTACGACCTGTCGGCGATCGACCCGGCCAGCATCGTCACCAAGGCCATCCTCACCGTGCCGCTCGCGACCGGCGACGGCAACGTCACCTCGCCCAACGCCGCTCCTGCCAAGGTCGTGGCCTGCATGGCCGGCGAGACCGGATTCGGCGGGGAGGACGGCAGCGGCATCGCGGTCGCTCCTGAGCGCTTGTGTGATGCGTTCGAGGTCGTGGCCAAGGCCAGTGCGGATGGCAAGGCCTATGAATTCGACATCACCACCCTCGCCGCAGGCTGGGTGGCCGCCGCCAATGACGGCGTGATGCTCACCTCGTTGAAGACGGCCCGCTCCGAGCCGTTCCAGGTCGTGTTCGCCACCGGCTCCAAGACGAGCCTGGCCGTCGTGTACACCGCTCCGCCCGCCGAGACGGTTGTGGCGCCGCCGGTCGACGCGCCCGTCGACACGGCCCCGCCCGTGGACTTCGGCGGTAGCGGGTTCAGTGGTGGCACTGCACCTCAGCCGAACTTCGACGGGGGCTTCGTGCCCGCGCCGCAGGTGCCCGCGCCCGCTCCCGCGCCGCAGGCCGGGGTCGCGCCGCAGGCGGCACCCGCTGCCGTCAGTACCGTCGCGAGTAGCACCCCGGTCGAGTCGCTGCGCCCCGACACGTCCTTCTGGCTCGCCCTGCTTGGCTTCGCCGCTCTGCTCGCTCTGCTCTCGTTGATCATGGGTGACTCGACCCTGCCGTCGGTCCGTGGCCGGCAGAGCCGCCTCTCCACGGCCCTCGCCGCCCGTCAGAGCGCCGCTGCACCAACCCGGCGCCCCGTGGGTCGGGCCCTGCACGTCTGACCGCGTCACGTCTTTCCACTCCACCACCCAGCCCCCGAAAATGGAGTCCCTCATGTCCCTCGCCCGTGATCGTCGGCACTTCCGCGGTATCACCGTGGCCGTGCTGGCCAGTGCCCTCGTCACTTCCGCCTGCGGCTTGAAGCAGGATGTCAAGGACCAGCTGGCCCAAGGCGGTGGCAGCGGCTCCGGCACTGGCACCGGCGGCCTCGAAACCGGCAGCGGCACCTCGGGCAGCGGCACCTCGGGCACGGCCGGGACCAGTGGCTCCGGCACCTCCGGTTCGACCGGCTTCAGCACCTCCGGTTCGAGCGGCGCATCTGGTACGAGCGGCTCCGGAACCTCCGGTTCCGGCACCTCCGGCTCCGGAACCGCCGGTTCCGGCACATCCGGTGCTGGCACGTCGGGGGCCGGCACGACGACGGGCGGTGCCCCAGAGCAGCCCGGAGACAACGGCAACACGACGGGCATCGACTTCGAGAAGAAGGAGGTCCGGATCGCGCTGCACGGGCCGCTCACGGGGGCTGGCGTTCCCCAGGAGTCGTTCCGCACCGGCACCCCGAAGTACTGGGAGAACCACAAGCTCGCCAACGGCTTCACGGTCAAGGCCGTCGCGATCGACGACAAGTACAACGCGCCGGACGCCCTGCGCGCTTGCAACGCTGCCGCGAAGGAGTACTTCCTCATCGTCGGCGGGGCCGGCACGGACCAGATCCAGGCCTGCGCGCAGAGCCAGGTGCTGCGCCGCGGCAACGTCCCGTACCTCTCCGCGGGCGTGACCGAGAACGGCCTCGGCGCGCTGCCGAACTACTTCGCCACGTCGCCGACCTACAAGCAGCAGGGCCCGCTGGTGGTCCAGATGGCCAAGGACAACGGGTTCGTCAAGGGCAAGTGGGCAGTGATCATCACCGAGGGCCCGAACTTCCAGGACGCCAAGGACTCCATCGTCAGCGCGCTGAAGGCCACCCCCGATGCGACCTTCGACCCGGGTAAGGACATCTACCTGACGGACAAGGCGCCGCAGAACTGCTCTGCGCTCGGCACCCAGGTCCGCAGCCAGAACTACAACGCCATCTACTTCCTCGGCCAGCCGGCCTTCTTCGCGCAGTGCGTCGGCGTGATCGGCTCCGCTCCTACCTACACCGGCCCGGGGCCGTCCTTCGCGACCAACAGCATCGTCAATCTCGCCTGCAACGCCGCCGGTGGCGCGTACAAGGGCTTCTACCTGCACCCAGGCAGTGGCATCGACCAGGCGCCGCAACGCGCCAAGGTCGCCCCGGGCTTCTTCAAGGACGACATCGAGTACTTGATCTACGCTTCGATGGCTGGGCTCGAGGCCGCGTTCAACCTGGTCCCCGGCAAGCTCACCCGTGAGAAGTTCACGGCAGCACTGCGCAACAACCAGATCCCCGATCTGGTGTCGCCTGGTGCAGACTTCCGCGGTGGCGCCCGCTTCGGCGGCAAAGCCGTCTTCGCACTGAAGGCGAAGTGCGAGACCAACAACAACGTCAGCACGACGCTCAAGGAGTACCGGATCAAGTGACCCACCGCGGTCACCTAGCTCGAGAGGTGGCCGCCCCGTGGTGATGGCGCTCGACGTCGTCGCACCCGCAGTCGCAGGTGCAGTGCAAGGGGCGGTCTACGGACTGCTAGGCCTCGGCCTGGTACTCCTCTACAAGAGCAACAGGGTCTTCAACTTCGCCCAGGCAGAGTTCGGGAC
>JBKKBU010000148.1:0-12925 GCA_046713755.1 Mycobacteriales bacterium | reverse complement strand
AAGCGGGTGAGGAAGGTCGCCTCCTCGAGCGCGCTGTCGCCACCACCGACGACGGCGATGTCCTGGTCGCGGAAGAAGAAGCCGTCGCAGGTCGCGCACCAGGAGACGCCGTGCCCGGACAGCTCCTTCTCGCCGGGGACGCCGAGCTCGCGGTACGCGCTGCCCATCGCCAGCACCACGGTATCGGCGGTGTAGCTGTCGGCGCCCACGTCGATCCGCTTGGGGGCACCGGTCAGCTCGACGGCCGTCACGTCGTCGGTGACGAACTCCGCCCCGAACCGCTCGGCCTGCTTGCGCAGCATGTCCATGAGCTCGGGGCCCATGACGCCGTCCGGGAAGCCCGGGAAGTTCTCGACGTCGGTGGTGTTCATCAGCGCACCACCAGCGGTGACCGCGCCCTCGAACACCAGCGGCTGGAGGCCGGCGCGCGCGAGGTAGATGGCAGCGGTGTAGCCGGACGGGCCGGAGCCGATGACGATGGCTTTGCGGGTCTCGCTCACAGGGTCCTCTTCGACGAGTCGGGCGGCGCTGTCGTGCAACGCGACTGTAGTGACCGACCTTCCCTGCGGAGGACGCCCGGCCCCGGGATGGCAGGCTGGGGACGTGACCAACCGCTGCGCCGTCCATCCGGGACGGCCGGCCACCGACACCTGTCCGGTGTGCGAGCGGCCGCGCTGCCGGGCCGATGCGCAACTCGCGCCCGGCGGCGGCTGCGTGGCCTGCCGTGGTGATCTCGCGGCCCCGCCCACGCGCCCGCTGCCGCCCGATGGCGAGCGGCAGGTCCGGGCGGCGCTGGCTGCCTCGGTGGCTGCGCTGGCCGGGGGGGTGGTGGCCTCGGAGTACGTCGAGGCGCCGTACTTCGCCTATCTCGCACCGCTGCTCGTCGGGCTGCTCGTTGCGGCGGCGGCCACCCGGGCCGCGCGCACCGACGGCAGCGGCCGGCTCGGCGGCCGGGTGCGGCTCATCTCGATCGGTTACGCCCTGATCGGCGCGGCCCTGGGCTTCCTCACCCAGCCGGGCACGCCCTCGCCGTTCACCGATCTCGGGGGCAAGGCGCTGCCCTACCTGTGCGCGGTGGCGGGTGCGGTGCTGTGGTGCCTGCCGCCGCGCCGCGCGCCGGTGCCGCTCGACTCCTGAGCCACTGCGGATGGACTCTCCCTTAACGTCCTCGCCGCTGCCCCTCGTGCCACGCTCAGCGGCTATGACGCAACGGGGGGTGTGCGGGGGTCAGGCTGGGCGGTCGACCCGGGCGAAGAACAGCAGCTGCTCGTCGGCTTGGGCGCAACCCGCACCCACGACGAAGACGTCGACCTTGTCGGACCGCTTCGGCACCGGCAGGACGACGAGCAGCGCCGGCTGGCCGTCGAAGCGGGCGTAGTCGAGGGCGAGCGGCCGGACCTGCTCGTCGTCGGGCGGCAACAGCGCCGCGAGGCAGTCGGCCAGTCCTGCGGTGGTGCGCAGTCGGTCGAGGCCGGCGCCGGCCACGCTGAACTCGGCGACCGAGCTCGACGGCGCTGGCGGGCCGACTCCGGCGCTGCCACCCGTCGTGCCAGTGGTGCCTCCCGAGGCCGTCGACCCGCTGCTCTTCGAGTCCTGGGGCGCTTGCAGTGCCGGGGCCGGGACAGGCCGGCCCACCCGCGCCACGTCGCCGGCCAGGATGCCCGGGACGGCGGCGGCGAGGGTGCTCTTGTCGTAGTCGTTGCCGCTGTCGTTGCGGATCAGCCCAGCAAGGGCGTCGGCCTCGAGGGCGGTAGCGGACTGGGCGGTCTCGTCGCCGCCGCCACCGACGCCGTCGGACACCAGCATCGCGCCCAGGCCGACGCCGCCCGCGAGGACGACGGCCGCGGCAGCGGCGGGGAGCCACCGCCGGCTGGGGGTTTCGACCGGCCGGGTCGGCAGCGTCGTGACGGCAGCACCCGTGGGCACGGCGGCACCCGTCGGAACGTCGGCGGCCGGGTCGAGAACCGCAGCCAGCAGGGCAGCGTCGATGCGGGCGCTCACGTCAGCCGGCAGGACCGCGGTCGGCAGGGCGCCGAGCTGGGCCGTGACCGCCGCGGTGGCCCGCTCGAGGTCGTCGAGCCCGGCCACGCAGGTCTCGCAGCTGGGGACGTCGAGCTCACCGGCAAGGACGTCGGCGAGCGCGTCGAGGCTGAGGTGGTCGGACTGGTGCTGGTGCTCGCTCATGCGCTGCCTCCTTCCTGGTCGGTACCGGCATCTGTCGCGGTCGTCATGGGTGGGACGGGCCCAGCAGCGGGTTGGTTCCGCAGGTGACCGAGCGCGATGGCCAGCCGCGCCCGACCACGCGAGCAGCGGCTCTTGACGGTCCCGGTCGGGACGCCCAGCACCCGAGCCGCCTCCTCGACGGGCAGCCCCTGGACGTCGACGAGGACGATGGCCGCGCGCTGCTCCGCGGGGAGCGCAGCCAGGGCAGCCAGCACCTCGACCGCCGTCTCGCGCTGGCCGATGGGGTCCGACGGGTCGACCGGCTCGCCCGGGCCCTGTTCCGGCAGTGGCACGGTGGGGCGGACCTTGGCGCGTCGTACCCGGTCGAGGCAGGCGTTGACGACCACCCGGTGCAGCCACGTCGTGACCCGAGCCTCCCCGCGGTACGACGCTGCCCCCCGGTACGCCGACAGCAGCGCGTCCTGCAGCGCGTCGGCGGCCTCCTCGCGGTCGGACAGGGTGTGCAGTGCGACGCCCCACAGCCGGTCGCGGTGTCGCGCCACCAGTCGCCCGAAGGCGTCCGGGTCCCCGCCGAGGTGGGCAGCGACGAGCCGGCGGTCCTCGACGTCGCCGTCGATCCCGGCCCCGCCCGCCCCGCCCGCCCCGTCGGTCACGGCGCGAAGGCTAGTGGCAAGCGGCCGCTCAGCGGACGAGGACGACCTCGTCGATGCCCTCGCGGTAGCCGCCGCCCTCCTTGGGCAGCGTGGTGATCCAGATGAGGACGAAGCGAGCCTTGGTCCCAGCGGGCACGCCCAGACGTACGACGCCGGTCGCGCCCTCCTTGCGGGCCACCCGTCGCAGGTCCGGCGCATCGTCGGGCTCGCTGTCGCCGACCAGGACCTCCACGGTGCTGCCACCCGTGGTGAGGGCGATGTCGGCGCGGGCGAGCGGCGTGCTCTTCCCCAGGTCGATCAGCAGGCCCACGCCCTGCTTGAGCCCACCGAAGGTCGGGTTCTTGTAGCGCGAGGTCAGCCAGGAGGTGGTCACGTCGCCGTCGTAGGCGTTGATGACCTCGGCCGGTCGCTCGCCACCGTCGGCGCCCTGCGGGTCGAAGTCCCGGACGGTCACCCCGGGTCCGTCGAGCGGGATCTTCACGGCCTTGCCAGCGCCAGGCGAGCTGCTCGGCGTCGGCTGGGTGATCGCCTCGAGATCGGCGCCGCCCTGCCCGGGCAGCTCACCGATGGCCTTGCCCAAGGCGTAGGTGCCCGTTGCGAAGGCGGCGACGAAGGCCAGCGCTGCCACCCAGGGCACGGTCCGTCGCCACCGACTCGGCGGCTGCCGTTCGGTGGGCACCGGGGCGACGACGGGGGAGGGTACGGCGGAGCGGCCGGCCTGCACCAGGGCGGCGGCCAGGCTCCGCGGGTCGGCCAGCATGGCGCCGGGAACCCATGGTGCCAGGGCCCGGCTGACCACGCCGTCGAGCTCCTTGGGCACCCCGGCGCGGACCTGTCGCGGGCTGTACGTACGGCGGTCCCGGCCGGGGGCGGGGGGCACGCCCACCGCCGGCTGCGGCGTCGCATCGGCGGGCCATCGCCCGGTGAGCAGCGCGTAGGTGATGGCGGCGAGATCACGGGTGTCGTCGGCCACGAGGGCGGCCTGCACGTGGGCGTCCGAGTCGGTGCCCCCGGAGAGTCCCGCGGTGAACGCGGTGCCTGCGAAGGCAGTGTCGCGCCCGTCGACGGCGGCGGCCACGGCAGCATCGGTGACGACGATCCGCCCGGCTGCCGCGCCGGGACCGGGGTCGGTGACGAGCAGGTTTCCCAGGTGAAGACGGCCGTGACCGAGCCCGCGGGCGTGCGCGGCGGCGACTGCTTCGCACGCCTGGACGGCGAGGTCGACCGCGTCGGCGGGGTCGTAGGGGCCGTCGGTGGAGAGCACCTCGGACAGGGGGCGGCCGTCGACCCACTCGCTCACGACATAGGCGACGTCGGTCCGGCGGCCGGCCGTCTTGCGCTCCTCTACGGCCGCGTCGTAGACCCGGGCCAGCCCCGGATGCGCCAGGGTGCTGGCGAGCCCGGCGGCGTGCAGGAACGGCCGGGTGGCGGCCACCCCGGTCTTGCCGGTCGCCGGCAGGACCTTGACGGCGACGGGCCGGGCGAGCACCTCGTCGAGGGCCCGCCACAGGGCGCTGCCAGCCACCTCCTCAGCTGTGCCGGCGGGCACGGTCGGCGTGACCACGGCGTCCTCGAGCCGGTAGCGCCCGGCCAGCACATCGCCCGGGTGCAACAACCGTCCTCCTCGCGCAACGTCGCTCCGGAACGCCAGACGGCCCGGTCGTCGCCACTCTAAGGCGACAGCCGGGCCGTCCTGTGCGCGGTGCGACCGGGGTCAGGTCACGCGGCCCACGGAGTAGTTCGAGCTGTAGAGCGTTTGGAGCTTGACCACGTCGCCGCTCTTGGGTGCGACCCACCAGCGGCCGCTGCCGGCGTAGATCCCGACGTGCGTGATGCGGCCGGAGCTGCTCCTCATGAACACCAGGTCACCGACGCGCTTGGCACCCCGGGCGACCTTGGAGACGGTGTTGTACTGCTGGGTGCTGTTGTGTGGCAGCCGCTTGCCGAAGCGTGAGAAGACATACAGCGTGAAGCCGCTGCAGTCGAAGCGCGATGGCCCGGCGGCGCCGTAGACGTAGGGCTTGCCCTTGTGACGGGCCGCCTCGGCGACGACCTTGTCGCCGGCGATCGGGGCGGCGTTGGCGGGGGCTGCGCTGACGAGCAACGAGCCGAACAGCGCGGTGACGATGATGAGCAGTGCGGGCACGCGGAAGAGCCGCACCAAGGCGTGGGTGAGCAAGGAGTTCCTTCCCAGCCGCCTGCGAGGTGAGCTGTCGGGTTCGGGCGAGGAAGGTGCCCGGCCGCAGCGCCGGTGGAGAAGGCGGTGCGGCTTCACCCCGAGGAACTGCCCGATGAGGGGCTGTTCCGAAGAACCTGTGGGTCCCCCGCTCCTGCCCCGAGTGTTCGGGGGGGCGCCCTGGTGGTCGGGGGGCAGGACTCGGCGTTCCGACCGGGCGCAGTTGGGTTATCAGGTCCGTCCCCGATACTCCGGGGGACCAGCGACCTGCAGAAAACGTACGTCGGCCGGCGGCAGGTGTCCACCCGCTGGGCGGTGCAGCAGGAGCTGCCGAGCAGGCTGTGTGACAGGCATCACAGCCTGGTCGGCGTCAGCGCGCGGGGGCAGCCTCGCTGGTCACGGTGGCCGTCGAGTACTTCTTCAGGGGCCCGATCTTGGACATCAGCAGGGTGGCGGCCTCGTGCCGGTAGTCCAGCGAGACCGCCCCAGCCGGCAGGCAGCTGAAGTTCTTGGTGTCGATGGTGTCGGCGTACTCGAGCGCGACCGCAAAGGCCGCGTCGTAGGCCTGCTGCACATCGCCCTTGCTCGCCTGGCACGCCGCGGAGGCCGCGCGCGCCGCCGTGCTGCCGCGCTCGCTGGCGCTGAAGTTCGCGACGGTCACCGAGATGAGGTCGAAGCCGATCAGGCCGACCAGGGCCAGGCTGAGGACGATCTTGGTCAGCCAGCCCAGCACGATGACGCCGGCGTCAGAAGGCCCTGTCGTCACGCGGTCAGGATCGGTCATCATCGGGATCCTCTTGAGAGACGGGCCAGCACCGGTCCGGTCACGGCGTCGACCTCGGGGACGCCCAGCCGCCGGGCGGCCCGAGCGTAGCCGAGAGCCAGGACCGGGCCGGCGAGGCCAAGCGCGAGCAGCGATGTCAGCGGGCCGGGGCGCAGCGCCTGGGCGATCCCCCAGGCCAGCACCGCCGCCGCCGCCGCCGGCAGCAGCGCCGCCAGCAGGCACCGCGTGGCGGTGCGTACGACGAAGGCCTGCGGATCACGCGGGACGCGCCGGGCGAGGACGCGAGTGCAGACGAGCAGCCCGACGACGAATGACAAGGCCTGTCCCGCAGCGAGACCGATGACCTTGTAGCGGTCGGGCAGCGCGGCGTAGAGGGCCAGGTCGGCGGCCACCAGCGTGACGTTGACGGCGAGGTTCACCAGCGTCGGCGTGCGGGTGTCCTGCAGCGCGTAGAAAGCGCGCAGCTGGAGCTGGTAGGTCGAGAAGGCCGTCAGCCCCACCGCGAAGACCGACAGCAGTACGCCGATGTAGCGCGCCTGGTCGACGGTGGTGGCACCGTGCGCGAACACGACGGTCGCGAGGTCCCGGCCGAGCACGACGTAGGCCACCGCTGCCGGCACCAGCACGGCGACGGTCAGGCGCAGGCCCCGGTCGAGCTGCCGGCGCACCTCGTCGAGGCGGTCGTCGGCGGCTGCCCGGGACATCGCGGGCAGCAGGGCGGTAATGACGCTGACGGCGACGACGGCATGCGGGAGCTGCCACAGCACGAACGCGTAGACGTAGGAGGTGTAGCCCCGCCCTGGCGTCACGGCGGTCGCGCCGGTGGCGAGCCGGACCACGACGAGGTAGGCGAGCTGGTTGCACACGACGTAGACCAGGGTCCACCGCGCGAGCCGACCGACCTGACCGAGGCCGGAGCCGCGCAGGTCCAGCCGCGGCCGAAAGCGGAAACCCGCGGCTCGTAGCGCAGGCACGAGCACCGCGGTCTGCGCGGCGATACCGAGGGTGACCCCGACGCCGAGCACGGTCGTCTGGGTGCCGGTGATGCTGCCGGCGTCGGGGGTGTCCGGCCCGGGGAGCAGCAGGAAGACCAGGCCGGTACCGATGACGACCACGTTGTTGAGGACCGGCGCCCACATCGGCGGGCCGAACCTGCCGCGGGTGTTGAGATAGGCGCCCATCACCGCGCCGGCGCCGTAGAAGAGCACCTGCGGCAAGAAGAAACGAGCGAAGACGACCGCGAGGTCGCGGGTGCTCTCGCTGGCAGCGTCGGACAGGTAGAGGTCGACGACGAGGGGTGCGGCCGCGACGAGCAGCAGCGCGGCGCCGCCGAGGACGAGCACCACGAGCGTCAGCAGCCGCTGGGCGTAGGCCTCTCCGCCGTCGGGGTCGTCCTTGGCGGCCCGCACCAGCAGCGGGACGACGACGCTGGTGAGGATGCCGCCGAGCAGCAGCTCGTAGACGATGTTGGGCGCGGTGTTGGCGACGTTGAGGGCGTCGCCGACGCTCGTGACGCCGAGGACGGCAGCCAGCACCGCGATGCGTAGGAAGCCGGTGGCTCGGGAGGCGACGGTGCCGACCGCCATGGATCGGGCCGAGCTCAGCAGCGTCACGCGGGCTGCTCGCCGCCCGGCTCGCTGTCCCGGCTGCCACGCCGCTCGCCGCGCAGGGCCCGTCGCGCGATCTGCACGCCGGCTGCCACCAGCAGCCCGGCCGCCCCGAGCCCGGTGAGGGCGAGCGCGAGTCGGCCGTAGCGCGTCGAACGGACCACCAGCCTGGTGCTGGGACCGAACGGCTTCATCTCGCGGTCGAGCAGCTGCGCCTCGACGACGAACTGTCCTGACACGAGGGCTTCGACCTCGAGGTCGACCGGCTTCACGGTGCGCGGCTCGAGCACGAACTCCGGGGTCGTCTCGACCGACAGTCGCGCTGCGGGCGCCGTCAGGCGCACGCGAACGGTGACCCGCTGGTCGAGGGAGTTCTGCAGGTTGGCGCGGATCGTGCCCTTGTCCGAGGTCAAGGTCACCTTGCGGCCGACACGCACGACCACCTGCTCGCGCAGGCTCTTCAGGTCCTCCTGCAGCAGGGACAGCAGGCGCCTGCCGCCGCCCGGGTCGGACCGCCACGCGGAGGACTCGGTGCGCAGGCGGGCCCGGAGCAGTCGCGACTTGGTGTCGGTGGCCTTGCTCCCCTGGTCGAGCACCTGGTCGGTGAACTGGTCACTCTCGCGGCGGAGCCGTTCGACGGCGTCGCGATACGCCTGGGACTGCAGGCGGGCCAGCTCGTCGGGAGCCTCCAGGATGCCTTGGACCTCGGGCTCGCGGGGCTCCGCCGGGCTGCTCTCCCCCGGGCAGACGTCCCGGCCCGCGACGACGTCGCGCAGGCTGACCGGACACAGCCACGGCACCCGGCCCGTGTCGGCGATGACGGCACCGGCGACCGCCTGCGGCACGGCCGCGCGGCGGGGTGGTGCGACGACGAGCGTGCGGGTGCGCGACGGCAGCTCGGCGACCACCATCGCGGTCTCGACGAGCCAGCGCTGCTCGGCGAGCCGCGGCCCCTTGCCGCTGGTGGCAGGCCCAGCTTCGAGCAACCGCGACAACGTGTCGTCGATGACCAGCGCCGTCACCTCGCGACGCACGACAGTCGACAGCGCGGTGCGTGCGTCAGGGGTGACGGTGCGGGTGCCTGAGGGCGGGGGCAGCGCGGTCTCGTCGAGCAGCACGGCGGAGGTGCTGGTCCCCAGGGAGGCGTCGAGGGCGGCCTGGCTCAGCGGCCCGGAGGGCGGCCAGGCGACGTCGAGCACCGAGGTCTGCCCCAGCAGGTCCTGAACGATCGTGCTGCCGAGGCGCTGCGCGGCCCCGATGTCGGCGTCGAGCTCGTTGTCACGGGCGAGCGCGGCGATATCGGGGTCGCCGTAGGGCAGGACGAGCAGGTCGGTCCGGGCCAGCGCGAGCTCCCCCGTGAGCGAGTCGAGCCACTGCGTCGCAGCCGGCGATCCCCGGCGGGTCACGGTGTCGTCGCCGTCGAGCACCTTGTACTCGCTGGTGAGGGCCCTGACGGAGAACAGCAGGTCGGGGTCGACGGCGTACGTCACGGGAACCGGCACCGCTGCTGAGCACGGCGGACGGGTGACCGTGACCGTGGCGTCCTTCGGTGGCTGGGCCACGTCGTCGCACTTGCCGGCGCCGCCGGACTGGGCCCCGACGACGAGCTGTGACAGCCGGCCGGCCGAAGCCACAGAGGTGGTGAGCTCCTCATCGACCATCACCTCACGCGGCGCCCGGCGCGGCTGGTCGACCAGCGGCCACAGCCAGGCGATCCGGGTCGGCTCCGGGGGTCCGTCGGGAAACCACGGCAGGTAGGTCTGC
Organism: Mycobacteriales bacterium; assembly: GCA_046713755.1. GTDB lineage: Bacteria > Actinomycetota > Actinomycetes > Mycobacteriales > SCTD01 > JAUYQP01. The sequence continues at coordinate 3,757 of JBKKBU010000148.1, read as the reverse complement.
ACGAGCCCGATCTGCTGGTCGGCCCCGTCGAACCCGTCGACAGCCCCGCGGACCCGCACGCCGAAGGGGTAGACGCCGAGGCGGCCCAGTCCCAGCTGGCCCACCCGCAGTCGGATGTCGAAGCTGACCGACTCGCCGGGTGCGAGCTCCTGGTCGGTAGGGCGCACCGTGTTGGCGCGCGCCTCCAGCGCTGGCGCCTCCGCGTCGGCCTGGGCGAGATCGCCACGACTGTCCAGCCGCTCGCCGACCATCAGCCGCAGCCGCAGGTTGCGCACCGTCGCCGAACCGGCGTTCTTCAGGGTTCCCGCGACCTGCAAGAACTCCTCGGGGTCGGACAGGAACCGCGGCGCGAGCTTGCCCACCGTGACCTCGACCGGACTGTCCTCGGTGCCGACCGTCGGGCTGGGGGCCGGCGTCTCGGCCAGACCGGGAGCGGCGGGCCCGACCAGCACCACCAGGCCGAGCAGCGCCATGGCTCCCGGCCGGCGCCCTCTCATGCCGTGTCGGCCAGCAGCTCGGGGACCCTCTCCAGCAGGCGGCGCTCGTCGGCGTACGCCAGTCGTTCGGCGAGATCGGCCATTGGCACCCAGGCGACCTCGCTCACCTCCAGGTCGGCGTCGGACAGCTCCAGGCCGTGCTCAGGGTCGTCGGCCACCAGCAGGAAGTGGTGCACGGTCTTGTGGACCCGACGGCCCTCCGCCACGAACCAGAAGTCGATGGTGCCGAGCTTGCCCACCACATGACCGCTGATGCCGGTCTCCTCGCGCACCTCACGGATCGCGGCTTCCTGGTCGGTCTCGCCGGGCTCGAGGTGTCCCTTCGGCAGCGACCACAACAGCCGCCCCCGGCGGTCCAGCCGACCGATCAGGGCACCGTTGGCCCCTGGAGCGAGCCGGTCCAGCACGAGCCCGCCCGCGCTCGTCTCATCGACGCGCCGCAGCGGGCGGCGGGTCGGTGGTGACGGGGTGGGAGGCACCGGTCCACAGTACGGCGGCGCGGGGCACGCCCCCGGCGTACGTGCTTCGTCAGCGGGTCGCCGGGGATCGGTCAGCCGGCGGTGCGGTTGGTCCGCACCCGGCGGCGTTCGGCCTGGTGGGTCCGCGCCTCGGCGAACGAGAGCACCGGTGCGCCGTCGGTGCGCCAGTCCGGTTGGTGGTGCAGTCGGGTCGGCGTGAGGGAGGCCACCCGGGCACCGCTCTCGACGAGCAGGTCACGGAGCCGCAACGCGACAGCGGTACCGCTCTCGCCGGTGGGGCAGTAGCGGGTGACCTGCGGATCGAGGGCCATGGGCGCGAGCGCGCTGTCTGCCAGCAGCACGACGTCTTCGGGAAGCCCGATGGGGCTGACCAGCGAGGCCGCGAAGTCGGTGTGGGCGCTCACCTCGTCCGGCGAGGCCACGCGGATGGCCCGGGCTCCCAGGGCTGTCCGCACCTGCTCTTCGTCCGGTTGGTCGCCAGCCCGGACCGCCACCGCAACGAGGTGGACGGCAGCGCCGTCCGGCGTGCGGGCATCCTCGACGTGGAAGCACCGCACGGCCACGCACGCCGACCGGTCGATGCCGAGCAGCCGCGGCAGGTCGTCGGCGCTGGTCGCGGGCGCGGACAGGCGCACGACCTCGTGGGGCACGCCCCGGGCCAGCAGCGCCCGGTGCACGTCGATGGCGGACTTCACCGTCAGGCGCTTCCCGCTGGGGAGCGGCGCAAACGCGCGCCGTTAGGCTTGCGTCCCGTGTCCACCCTCAACGCTGTGCAGGTGAACGCCGTGCGCGAGCTGTTGCGGGTCTCCCCGGTGGCGGTGGAGCTGGGCGAGCGCTTCGTGGCCGCCGGCCATGCCCTCCACCTCGTCGGTGGCTCGGTGCGGGACGCCCTGCTCGGCCGCCTCGGCGACGACCTCGACTTCGCGACGGCGGCGCACCCGGCGGACGTCCTCGCCGTCCTGACGGGGTGGGCCGAGACGACCTGGGACACCGGTATCGCCTTCGGCACCGTCGGGGCGCGCAAGGACGGGTTCCGGCTCGAGATCACGACCTACCGCGCCGAGGCCTACGAGCCCGGGTCTCGCAAGCCCGCCGTGGCGTATGGCACCTCGCTGCACGAGGACCTGCTGCGACGGGACTTCGCCGTCAACGCCATGGCGGTGGCGTTGCCGCACTGGAAGGCGCCGGACGCCTTCGTGGATCCCTTCGGTGGGCTCGACGACCTGGCAGCAGGTGTCCTGCGGACGCCGGGAGCGCCCGAGCTGTCGTTCGGCGACGACCCGTTGCGGATGCTCCGGGCGGCTCGCTTCGCCGCGCAGCTGTCCTTCGCGGTCGACCCGGCCGTGGTGTCGGCGATGACGGCGATGGCGGACCGGCTCGAGATCGTCTCGGTCGAGCGGATCGCTGGGGAGCTCGCCAAGCTGGTCTGCGGCGTGGCGCCGCGGGCCGGGCTGCAGCTGCTCGTCGACACCGGGTTGGCCCGCTGGGTCCTCCCGGAGCTGCCCGCGCTGCGCCTGGAGATCGATGAGCACCATCAGCACAAGGACGTCTACGAGCACACGCTGCAGGTCCTTGAGCGGGCGATCCGCCTCGAGCAGGACGGCCCCGACCTGGTGCTGCGGCTCGCGGCGCTCCTGCACGACGTCGGCAAACCGCGGACCCGCCGCCATGAGACCGGCGGCGGGGTGTCGTTCCACCACCACGAGGTCGTCGGCGCTCAGATGGCCAAGAAGCGCCTCAGGGCGCTGTCCTTCGGCAAGGACGTCATCGAGCCCGTCTGCCTGCTCATCGAGCTGCACCTGCGCTTCCACGGCTACGGCTCCCAGGGCGCGTCCGCCTGGACCGACTCCGCGGTCCGCCGCTACGTCACCGATGCAGGTGACCAGCTCGAGAGACTCCACCAGCTGGTGCGCTCGGACTGCACGACCCGCAACCGGCGGCGGGCGGCGGCGCTCGCGTCGTCGTACGACGACCTGGAGGCGCGTATCGCGGCGCTCGCCGAGCGGGAGGAGCTGTCCCGGATCCGGCCCGACCTCGACGGTCATGAGGTGATGGCGCTGCTGGGCATCCCCGGCGGACCGCTGGTCAAGGCCGCGCTCGCCCACCTGCTCGCGCTCCGGATGGAGCACGGCCCGCTCGACCACGACCGCGCCGTCGCCGAGCTCCACACCTGGTGGGCCTCCCGGAGTTGATCAGACAAGCGCATCCTGTCTGATCAACTCCGGCGGATGTGGGTCCAATGTGCCGGAGTTGATCAGACAAGCGCTGGCGAGCCGTCAGGCGGCGCGGGCGCGGGTCGTGGCCCGGAGAACCACACCGGGCGCGAGGCGCCGCGCCGAGGCAGTCGCCGCCTTCTCGCGCCATCGCCCATACAGCCGCCGCTGCCCCGACCAGGCATCGTCCCAGTCATAGCGCAGGATCGCGAGGCCGCACTGCTCCAGACCTTCCTGTCGGAGCTTCTCGTCGTACAAGGCTCGAGGGTCGAGCGGCAGCTGTCCCACCCCGTACTTCACCGCTCCGTCGGCCTCGGCCGCGAGCAGCAAACCCCGCCACAGTTGGTCGAGCCGCCCGATGAGCACGCCGAACCGCAGCACCTCCACCTGCAGCTCGGGTTCGGGCGCGCCCTCGTCGACGAACCCCAGCCGGCCGATCGACTCGAGAGCGCTCTCAGAGCCGGGCCTGGCCAGCGCGACGGCCGCCATCCCGTCCGCCCCACCCGGCCAGTGCCAGCAGTGCCGGGCCGCCGCCTGCAGGTCCGCCGCGGTCGCCCCCCGCTGGAGC
>JBKKBU010000147.1:0-3845 GCA_046713755.1 Mycobacteriales bacterium | reverse complement strand
GGGGAGCGCTTCCTCGGCACGGTCGTCAAGATCGCCGCCTTCGGTGCCTTCGTCAGCCTGCTGCCCGGTCGTGACGGCCTGGTGCACATCAGCAAGCTCGGTGGTGGCAAGCGGGTCGGCAAGGTCGAGGACGTCGTCAACGTCGGCGACAAGCTCCAGGTGGAGATCACCGAGATCGACCCGCGCGGCAAGATCAGCCTGACGCCGGTGCAGAACGACGCGGATGCGGCTCCGGCCGCTGACGCTGCGCCGACCGAGCAGGACTAGCAGTTGGCTGGTCTTTCACAGACCGGCTCCCCGAGCGCAGCCACGCTCGAACTGCCCGGCGGGACGGCCGGCGGAACCATCCGCCGCACCGTCCTGCCGGGCGGGCTGCGCGTCCTCACCGAGCAGATGCCGGGCAGTCGTTCGGCGGCGTTCGGGATCTGGGTGGGCGTGGGCTCGCGAGACGAGACGCCCGCCCAGGCCGGTTGCTCGCACTTCCTCGAGCACCTGCTGTTCAAGGGCACCCGCCGCCGGGACGCGCTCGAGATCGCGGCCGTCATGGACGCGGTCGGCGGCGAGATGAACGCCTTCACCGCCAAGGAGCACACCTGCTACTACGCGCGGGTGCTCGACACCGATCTGCCACTGGCCGTCGACGTCATCTGCGATCTGGTCACCTCCTCGCTGATCGAGCCCCACGACGTCGAGTCGGAGCGGGGCGTGATCCTCGAGGAGATCGCCATGCACGACGACGACCCAGGTGACGTCGTCCACGACACGTTCGCAGCAGCGCTCTGGGACGACCACCCGCTCGGCCGACCGGTCATCGGCACGGTCGCCGCGATCGGCGGCCTGTCGCGAGACACCATCGCGACCTTCTACGAGCAGCGCTACACCCCCGACACCATGGTCGTGACCGCGGCCGGTGGCCTCGATCACGACTCCTTGGTCGCGCAGGTCGCGGCGGCCTTCGGTCCGCGGCTCGGCAAGGACCGTCAGCCCGCGCCCCGCCGCCACGTCGCCGTCCCGCCGCCCACGCACAGCCGGGTGGTCACCCAGCATCGCAAGACCGAGCAGGCCCACCTCGCCCTCGGTACGACCGGCCTGTCCGGCGATGACCCCCGACGCTTCGCGCTGTCGGTCCTCACGACCGCTCTGGGCGGTGGGATGTCCTCACGGCTGTTCCAGGAGGTGCGGGAGAAGCGCGGGCTGGCGTACTCGGTCTACTCCTTCGCCGGCTCCTACGCCGAGACCGGCGACTTCGGCATCTACGCCGGCTGCGCGCCGACCAAGGTCGACGAGGTGCTGGAGGTCTGCCGCACCGAGCTCGCCGCGGTGGCAGGCAAGGGGCTCACGGATGCCGAGATCAGCCGCACCAAGGGCCAGCTGAGCGGCGAGCTCGTGCTGGGCCTGGAGGACAGCGGCTCGCGGATGAGCCGGCTGGGCAAGAGCGAGCTCGAGCACGACGAGCTGCTCACCGTCGACCAGCTGCTCGGTCGCATCCACGCCGTCACCCCCGACGAGGTCAGCGCCGTCGCCCGTGATGTGCTGTCGCGACCGATGGCGCTCGGTGTCATCGGCCCGTTCGACCGTGACCTGTCAGGAGCAGTGACATGACCTCCCTGAGATGTGGTGTCCACGGCACCAGAGTGCTGTGGACACCACATCTGAGGGGACTGGCATGAGCATCCGGGTGGCTGTGCTGGGGGCCCGCGGCCGGATGGGCGCCGAAGTCGTCCGGGCCGTCGAGGCGGCCCCGGACCTCGTCCTGGCCGCGGCCTACGACCTCGGTGACGCGCTCGAGCTGTCGAACACCGACGTGGTGGTCGACTTCACCCACCCGGACGCGGTGATGGCCAACCTGCGGGCGTGCGTCGCCGCCGGCGTGCACGCCGTCGTTGGTACGACGGGGTTCGACCCGCCCCGTCTCGCGGAGGTGCGGGCGCTGCTGGACGGCACCTCCGTGGGCGTCCTCGTTGCTCCGAACTTCGGGATCGCTGCGGTCCTGATGATGCAGTTCGCCGCGCAGGCGGCGCGCTTTTTCGACTCCGTCGAGATCGTCGAGCTGCACCACCCCGGCAAGGTCGACGCACCGAGCGGCACCGCGCGTCGGACGGCTGAGCTCGTGGCCGCCGCGCGCCGTGACGCCGGCTGCGAGGCGATGCCCGATGCGACGACCCAGGAGCTGCCCGGGGCCCGCGGCGCCGAGGTGGACGGGGTGCGGGTGCCCGCGGTGCGCCTGGCTGGGTTGGTCGCGCACCAGGAGGTCATCCTCGGTGGCAGCGGCGAGACGCTGACCTTGCGCCACGACTCCTACGACCGGGCGTCCTTCATGCCCGGCGTGCTCCTGGGGATCCGTCAGGTCGGCTCGCGGCCGGGCCTGACCGTCGGGCTCGAGGCCCTGCTCGACCTGTGAGAGCGCGCACGGCGGCGTTGCTGCTGGTTGCCGTCGTCGGCACCCTCTCGGCGTATCTGCTGGTGCGGGCCATTGACCTGGCGGACGAGGGGCCGGTCGGGGCACTGCTCGGACTCGGCGTCCTGCTGCTCGTCGGTGTGGGTGCCGTGCTGCTCGTCGGCGAGGTGCGGCTGGGGATAGGGAGCGAGCGCCTCGCGCGCATTCTTGCCGCGGACGATGACTTCCGGGAGCCGGAAGGGCTGGTCCGTCGTCCCTCGGGACGACTCACGAAGGACAGCGCTGCTGAGCTTTTTGCCGTGCGCAAGGTCGAGGTGGAGGCGGCGCCTGACGACTGGCGCTGCTGGTGGCGGTTGGCGGCGGCGTACGGCGAGAGCGGCGATACGAGCGCCGGGCGCAGGGCGATGCGTAGGGCGATCACGCTGGAGAAGCAGATCAGCGGATCGTGAACTGCCCGACGGCCGTGGCGGCGAGGCCGGCGTCGGGCGAGTCGATGGTCCCGCGCAGCGTGTAGGCGCCCTTCGGCAGAGCTTGGCCCTGCTGGTCGACCTTGGAGTAGGCGGTGGTCCACACGGAGCACGTCCCGGTCGAGATGACCACCTCGTGGAGGTCTGCTGTCGGGGGGTGGTCGGCGGACCACCGCCAGACGACCTCATTGCCTCGCAACACGGAGAAGTCGACCTCGTTCTGGCGGCCGAAGTCCAACCGCTTGTCGGTCGTCGTGCTGTTGCACAGGTAGAGGTCGAGCCGGTTCGTGGCCGGGTCGCCGCTGTCGTAGAAGGAGACTTGTGAGCACAGCCGACCGTTCTGTGCGCTGCTCTCGACCAGGCACCCGAAGTCGGTCGGGATGTCGACGACGTTGTCCTCTCGGGTGACGGGAGCGGTGCGGTAGCGCTGGACGGTGGGTTCGCCTGCGGGCGGCGGCGCGATCGCGCCTGGGCGCTTCGGGCGAGTGGCGGCGGAAGAAGTGACCCTGAACGGTGCGCCGACTCCAGCTGGCTGGTCGGGGCCGGCCGCCAGGACGACGTCGGTGGGGGTCGGCGGCTCGAGGGGCTCAGTGGTGGCGTTGGTGTCCGGGCCGGGCACCAGCTCGACGAGCGAGGGCGCGTCGGCCGGTGGTGCGGGCTCTTGGGTGAGCACCTGCCCCGTGCTGCCGGTGAGGGCCGCGAAGACGAGAGCAGCGCTCAGCACGCTCGCGCTGCCGGCGGTGGCGGCACTCCGGCGCCGACGACTGGCGGCGCTGCGGAAGGCATCGGCCAGGCCGTCGGCCGGGGGCGGCACGATCTGGAACTCGGTCATCGGCCACCTGCCTGGGCGACCGCGTCCGCGAGCAGGGCGCGCGCCTCGTGCAGGCGGCGCTTGACGGTGCCGACCGGGCGCTTGACGGCGAGTGCGACGTCGGCGACGGGCAGGTCGGCGTAGTAGTGCAGCAGGACCACCTCGCGCA
>JBKKBU010000146.1:0-3087 GCA_046713755.1 Mycobacteriales bacterium | reverse complement strand
TGCTGGCCGACGGCACCCTCGCGGGCCAGCCCGCGGCTCCCTACGAGGTCCACGTCCTCACCCCGCTGGTCGTCCTGGAGGCCGGGGCAGGCACCGAGGGCGATCTGCGTGCTGACGCCGACCCGGTAGTCGCTGAGATCCCCGGCTGGGGCACGATCTCGTCCTCCACCGCCCGGGAGCTCGCCGGGCAAGCCAGCGGTCTCACCCAGATCACCCTCGACGAGGACGGGCACGTCATCAGCGTCGGCGACCGCGTGCCCGCCGCGAACGTGCCCGCCGCGAGCGTGCCGGCGACGAGTGTGCCGGCCACGAGCGTGCCGGACAGCCGGCTGGTCCCGGCCCACCCTGCGCAGCCATCGGGACCCGGCAGCAACAGGTCCGGCCTGCCCGCCCCGCCGGACCCCTTCCTGGCCCGGGCCGCGCAGGCCATGCGGCGACCACCGGTCGAGCGAGACCTGTCCAGCAGCCACTACCGACCGGGCACCCGACTCAGTCGCTTCGTCCAGGCCCGCGACCGGACCTGCGTGTTCCCCGGCTGCCGGCGGCCCGCTCGTCGCACCGACTTCGACCATCGCATCCCCTGGCCCCGCGGCAGCACGAACGCCGACAACCTGCAGTGCCTGAGGCTGTCGCATGAATCGCGCGCCTCCGCGGGATTTCAGGCGCATCGCGAGAAGATCGCGCATGGCTGTGAATGTCCGGTCCGGGGATCTGGATCAACTGCTGCTGATGCCTCCGTCGGTCAGGGATTGGCTGCCTGAGCAACACCTGTCCTTCTTCGTTCTGGACGTTGTTGCCGAGCTGGATCTGGCCGATTTCTACGGGGCTTACCGGTTCGATGGCCGGGGCGGGGCGGTCTACGACCCGGCGATGATGCTCGCCGTCCTGGTCTACGCCTACTGCACCGGTGAGCGGTCCTCGCGCCGCATCGAACGCCGTCTGGTCGAGGACGTCGCCTACCGGGTGCTGGCGGCCAATCAGCAGCCTGATCACGCGACGCTGGCGAGGTTTCGTCGCCGTCATCAGGACGCGATCGCGGCGCTGTTCGGACAGGTCCTGGCGTTGTGCGTCTCGGCCGGGATTGTCGACGCGGGCGTGATCGCGATTGATGGCACCAAGATGCAGGCCGACGCGTCGTTCTTCGCCAACCGCGATCGTGACCAGCTCGCCAAGGCCATCCTGGATGAGGCGGAGCAGACCGATGCCGCCGAGGACGCGCTGCTCGGCGGCAGCAGCGGCGCGGAGCTGCCTGCGCCTTGGTCGGGGGGCCGTGGCCGCCGTGACCGGATCCGTGCGGCGCTGCAGGAGCTGGACCGGCAGAGCGCTCGTGACTACGACTCGCGGATGGCCGAGCGGGCGCGCAAGGAGCAGGCGTTGGGGCGAAAGCTCTCCGGGCCCGAGCCTTCTGCGGACGCGGCGCGGCGGGCGGCGCCGCGGCGGGCGAACAAGACCGACCCGCACTCGCGGATCATCGCCACCGGCTCCCGGGGCGTGATGCAGGGCTACAACGCCCAAGCCGCAGCCACTTCCGGACAGGTCGTCGTCGCGGCCGAGGTCACCGCGACCACGAACGACCAGCCACACTTCGTGCCGATGGCGACCGCCGTGACCGAGAACCTCACCGACGCCGGCCACGACGACGGCGTCGGGGTGTTCGTGGCTGACGCCGGCTACTGGACTGCCGCCAACGCCCACACCGACGTCGGCGCCCCGGTGCTGATCGCGACGAAGAAGAGCTCCTGGCGCAAGACCGACAAGCCCGATGACGACAAACTCGCCGTGCTCGCCAAGGTGAATCGGGGCGAGCTGTCACAACGCAAAGCCGGTGAGCTCCTCGGCGTCTCCTACACCTGGGTCCGGGACATGACCAAGCGCTACTTCGGCATCGAAGGTCAGCGCATCACGCCCAACGAGGAGCCCGAGCCGAAGGTCTGGCTGCCCGTCATCGAACGGGTCGCACGCGGTGAGATTTCCAAGCGCGCCGCCGCCGACGAGCTCTTCGTCTCGAACAGTCGGGTCAACACGATGCTCGCGCACGTCAAAGGCGAAGCCGTCGATCCGGCTGTTGCTCGAGAACAGATGAACACCCGCCTTGAGGAACCCGACAACGCTGAGCTCTACAGCAAACGAAGCCAGACCATCGAGCCGGTCTTCGGCAACATCAAGGGCAACCTCGGCTATCGACGATTCGCCCGGCGCGGCCTGCCCGCCGTCCAAAGCGAATGGCGCCTGATCTGCACCGCACACAACCTCCTCAAGCTCCGGCAAGCAGCCCTCACCTAAAAGACAGGGGCCGCCAGCCCCGCCGGCCGAGGAACATCGCTGCCGCGATGCGCTGCAGATTCGTGCGACAGCCTCAGCAGGACGAGGTTGTTGATGTCGGTGGCGCCGCCGTCGGCGCGGTGGTCGAGGTGGTGGGCGTCGCAGAACGCTGCTGGTCGGGTGCAGCCGCGCACGGCGCAGCCCTTGTCGCGGGCGGCCAGGGCCCGCCGGTGGGCGGTGGTGATGGTGGTGCCGAGTGTTTCCAGGCCGGTGACCTGGCCGCGCAGGTCGAGCAGGACCCGGGTCAGGCGGGCGTCGCACAGGATCATCTCGATGTGGCTGCGGGTCTGCGGGCCGGACCAGGCCCCGACCGCGCACCAGTCGTCGAGCCCGACCGTGGCCCGTCGGTCCCCCAGGACGCTCGCGGCCAGGCTCGCGCCGACCAGGTCGGCGAACGTCCCGACCGGGCAGGGCCCGTACGGGTTGGTGCTGGTCGGGCCGGTGCCGTACGGGCCGGCAGCGGGGTTGCCGCCCGGCTGGCTACCGGCGGACTGGTTGCTGGTGGGCTGGCTGCCGGTGGGGCGCTGGCCGGCGGCCCAGCCGGCGGGCACGACGTAGGACACCTGCGGGCGGAAGCCACCGGCGTCCGGGAGCTCCCCGAACCCCAGGACCTGCCGGCACAGCTCAGCCAGCGCGTCGGCCCGGCGTTGCCCGGCGTTGCGGGTGTCGGCCAGACCGGCCGGGCGGGCCAGCGGTTCCAGCAACGTCAGCAGGTCCTCGCTGTCAGCGGTGGTCAGGCGGAACCGGCCGGCGAGCATCCCGTCG